>NZ_JBALOP010000052.1:0-80466 GCF_036962685.1 Bacillus sp. JJ1566
ACACTATATATAGTATGCAATCCGATTTTTTCCTAATTCCCTTCAAAAATGGAATTATCCTATTTACGTAAAGAGACCGAAAAAGGTTTCAAACAGATGTAATAAATCTCAAGTTTATCTGATAATTTTTTAAAATTATTATTTCAAACACATTAAGTAAATATTAAAAATATTTTGCAAACTATAAACAATATGTGTTAACCTATATTTGTAGGTTTAAAATTGGTAAAAATCCCATTTTAAACCAAAATGGTAGTTTGGTAGTAAACCTCATTACCGAGGTTCTACATAAAAAAAGAATAATAGGGGGAATGCAAATGCTTAAGAAGTACTCATTTCTTACTTTGCTATTAGCATTGGTTTTAGTCATTGCTGCTTGTAGTAGTGATAACACGAATGGTGACGACAAGGATGATGGTGGAGGAGATAGCGGTAAAAAGGAAACGGTTGATCTTCTCATGGGTACTGGTAGCCAAGGTGGTACATATTTTCCACTTGGTGCAGAGATGGCAAATGTTTGGAACAAGAATATTGAAAGCGTTAACGTAACATCAACCGAATCAGGTGCCTCAGTAGAGAACTTAGCGAAAATTTCAAATGGTGATTTTGACCTTGGAATGACTGTTAATCTACCTGCTTACAATGCTCTTAACGGAACAGGTGACTTCGAGGGTAAGAAGGTTGAGAATTTCGCATTTATTGGACATATTTATCCAGAAGTTCTTCAAATTATTACACGCGAAAGTACAGGAGTAGAAACAATTGCTGATTTAAAAGGAAAGCGAATTGCGATTGGACCTCCAGGAAGTGGAACGCAAACAGCAACTAAAGCAGTATTAGCAGCCTATGGTATTAATGATGGGGATTATGATGCATATCAAGAAGGATTTGGTGACGCCAAGTCGAAGCTTCAGGATGGTACGATTGATGCTTCATTCGGCTTATTAGGCTTACCAGACGCTGGAATAGATGAGCTTCAGGCATCAGTAGGAGATGTCAAGTTTTTAGAGGTAACTGGCGATGAGCTAAATGTTGTTGAAGAAAATAGCGGTTACTCAGGCTACACAATCAAGGCAGGCTCTTACGAATGGCTAAAAGAGGATGCAAATGTTGTATCGGCCTATGCTATTCTTGTTGCAAATACAGATACAGTGGATGACGAACTAGCATACCAACTTGCAAAGGTTATGCTTGAAAAAGCAAGTGAAAATACACATGCACAATCAGCCCACATGACAAAAGAAAATGCACTCAGCGGATTAGGTGAGTTACCAATCCATCCAGGTGCAGAAAAGTATTATAAGGAAATTGGAATCCTAGATTAATAGCTTCAAAAGGAATAAAGGGCTTTAACACTATGTGTTCTGGCCCTTTTTTCACTAATAAGTAAATGACCAGGTGGTGAAGGAAATGAAATGGTTTTTCACAAAAAGGAAAAATGACAACGATGAGCAAATGATGGATGATGAAAACCTATCAACTGAAGAGATACTAGAAAAAACGGATGAAATTCTAGAAAAATATGACCGGGAAAGTACATATCGGAGAAACTTAGGAAAATTCACATGGGTAGTACTGACGATTGCTGTATTATTAACACTATTTCATTTATATACGGGCTACCGTGGTTCATTTGAGGCGCGTATCCAAGGTCCAATTCATTTGGGAACAGCGTTATGTTTAATCTTTCTACTCTATCCAGCAAAAAAAGGATTACAGAGGAAGCAAAAGGGAGTACCTTGGTACGATGTTGTCTTAGCAGCTATTTCCTTATGTGTTGGTTATTATAATGTTTTCTTCTATGAAGCATTAGTTACAGAAAGAATTGTATTTGGTTACACAACACCAGACTACATTGTAGCAACTTTTGGTATATTACTCGTTCTAGAAGCTACAAGACGGTGTGTTGGTTTACCAATAGTTATTGTTGCTGGTGTTGCCATTCTATACGCTTTATATGGGAATTTGATTCCAACAAAACTTTTTTCGCATCGTGGTTTTTCATGGAACACACTTGCAAGTGATTTATATCTAACAACGAAAGGAATCTATAGCACGCCAATTCAAGTTTCATCAACTTTTATATTCTTATTCCTTCTGTTCGGTGTGATTTTAATTCGAACAAAGATTGGCCAATTTTTTAATGATCTTGCATATGCTTTAACGGGTCGTTTTACAGGAGGGCAGGCGAAAGCAGCGGTTGTTTCAAGTGCCCTTCAAGGAATGGTCTCAGGAAGCTCTGTCGCCAATACAGTTGGTTCAGGCGCATTTACGATTCCAATGATGAGGAAGGCTGGATATACTCCGGAATTTGCTGCAGCAACTGAAGCCTCATCGTCAACTGGTGGCCAGATTATGCCGCCAATTATGGGAGCTGCTGCATTTATCATGGCATCCTATACCAATATACCGTATAGCCAAATCATGATTGCAGCTATTATACCTGCCCTTTTATATTTCTTAGGAGTATATTTAGCCGTACATTATGAGTCAAAGAAACTAGGTATTATCGGTGTTTCGAAGAATCTATTACCTAGTTTAAGAGACTTAATGATTAAGCAAGGTTATTTACTTCTTCCTATCTTTGTGATTTTTTATGCGTTAGCAATTGGGCGCACACCGATGAGGGCGGCTTTGCTTGCAATATTTATTGCATTTTTGGTGAGTCTTATTAAAAAAGAAACACGCCTGTCCTTATGGGGAATTATAAAAACACTAGAAGAAGGCGCAAGGGTTGCTTTACCTGTCATTGCAGCTTGTGCTGCTGCTGGAATAATCGTAGGTGTTGTTGTTCAAACAGGTCTAGGTGGTAGGATTGCAGATGGTATCATCGAGTTAGGTGCAGGTAGTTTAATCCTTACCTTAGTCTTTACAATGGTTGCATGTTTAATTTTAGGTATGGGATTGCCTACAACCGCCAACTATGTTGTAACCGCAACACTTGCTGCTCCAGCATTAATTCAAGGGTTAGATGTCCCTATCTTAGCGGCCCATATGTTTGTCTTCTATTTTGGAATTGTTGCTGATATTACGCCACCTGTTTGTTTAGCTGCCTATGCCGCTGCAGGATTGGCTAAAGCAAATCCATTTAAGACTGGGGTTACAGCGACCAAGCAGGCAACCGCGGCATATATCATTCCGTTTTTCTTTGTCATCAATCCACAAATGCTTTTAATTGACTATGAAATCCCGTTTTTAACTATTTCAGTAATTACAGCAATTATCGGAATGTTAGGTGTAAGTACTGCGATGGTGGGCTATTTTATACGAAGAACTTATATTTGGGAACGCTTAATTCTCTTTGCGGGAGGCCTTTGTTTAATCTCGCCAGATATCTATCTAGGACTGGTAGGTATTGTTGCAATAGCTGCGGTATTGTTTATGCAATCCCGCCGCCCAAAAGAAAATATTCAAGCTCCAACGATTTCACTGAGCTAGAGTTCAACCACCCTTTTTCAATAAGGGGTGGTTTTTTACTGTTTTTGTCGAAGGAAAAATTTAAATTACTTATTTACTTCGGAGATTGTCTCACTCTATAATGAAATAAATATTTCATTTATAAAATATATGAAATATAAATTTCTGAGGGGTGTTTCGATTGACATTGTTTCAATCTAACAAAGAGCTTATTTCTGAAAAAACAATTGGGTCTGCAAATTTATTCGCTGACGCAAAATCTGTCATTCCCGGAGGAGTTTCAGCGAATATAAAATATTTTTCGCCTCATCCGATTTTTATGGAGAAAGGAAATGGGAGCCGGTTAGTTGATGTTGATGGAAATGAATATATCGATTATTTATTATGCTATGGGGCACTACTTCTTGGGCACGGACACCCAGAAGTTACATCTGCCGTAATTCATCAATTCACATCTGCTGGAACAGCCGTTTTTGGAGCACCACATGCTTTAGAAGCAGAAATGGCGAATAAACTAATAAATTATTTTCCTGGTATCGAGCAAGTCCGTTATACCAATTCAGGTTTGGAGGCTACATTACTAGCAATTCGGTTAGCTCAAGCGTATACAGGTAAAACAACAATCGCCAAATTTGAAGGGCATTACCATGGAGGTTATAATGAGGTCTTGCTAAGTGTAAATCCTGACATAGATGAAGCTGGAGATGAGAAGAAACCAAACTCTGTACCAGAGTCAAAAGGGATATCAGCACATAACGTCGAAAATACAGTTATCCTACCTTTTAATGATTTGGAATCAACGGAAAAAATAGTACGGCAATACAAGGACGATATTGCAGCTGTTATTATTGAACCTGTTCAAGGTGGATTTATACCAGCTGAAAAAGAATTTATGGATGGACTTCGGAAGCTAACGAATGATCTTGGGATTGTTTTAATTTTTGATGAGGTTAAAACTGGATTTCGCTTGACACTTGGAGGTGCTCAATCGATTTACGGAATTAAGCCAGACCTTACAGCCCTAGGAAAGGTATTGGGAGGTGGATTCCCAATAGGAGCTGTCGGTGGACTCCGAGATATTATGGAGACCATGGATCCTTCCAAAGGAAGAGATATTTTATCCGCAGGTGGAAAGGCTACAATGAAGGAGCATGTCCTTTTTCATAGTGGAACCTATAATGGTCATCCGCTTGTACTTGCAGCGGGATTAGCGACAATTAAGGTACTAGAAGGAGAAAATATATACCCAGAGTTAATACAAAAAACAGAAAGTCTTCGTTCAGGTCTTGAACAACTTTACCATTCATATGGGATTCCTCTCCAGACTGTTGGGATGGGAAGTATTTTCAATCTTGTCCATACGAATCATAGAATCCGAAATTACCGGGATTTGTTAGCAGCAGATATGAATCTTCGGAAAAAAATAGATTATGAACTTTTAAAGCTGGGAATCTATACAAAGCCACTTAATCGCTATTCGATGTCTATCGTGCATACAGAAGAAGATATTAAAGAAACTATCAGAAAGCATGAGAGGGCGATTAGGGGTGTGAAAGGAATCGATTAGAAAAATGCAAGAAGTGTACCAACATATAACGAATAAATTACCAGAAATGAGTAAATCACAACGTAAAATTGCAAAGTATGTATTAGGCAACACAGAATCTGTTCCATTTTTTACAGTAGGTCAGTTGGCAAAAATGGCAGATGTAAGTGAGGCAACTGTTGTTCGTTTTTCTACATTTTTAGGATATAGCGGGTATCCGGAGTGGCAAAAGGCGATGCAGGATTCTGTAAAAAGACAGCTCACCACAGTGGAACGTCTAAAAATTTCTGATGATATTTATGATTCAGAGGACAAAGCCGTTTACGAAATGTTTCAAGAAGAAATCAACCGTATTCAAAAAATGGCAGATCAATTTGATATAACCGCCTTCCATCAAGCTGTTCAGTCAATTATTGAGGCAAAACGAATTTTTATTGTAGCGAATCGAAGTGCCGTTTCACTCGGATCCTTTATGGAGTTTTATTTAGATCTATTGTTCGAGAATACAGAGTTAATTAGGAATCCGAATGGTATTTCTGAAAAGTTATTTCGAATAAATGAAGATGATGTTGTAATTGGACTCAGCTTTGCAAGGTATACGAAAAATACAATTGAAGCAGTATCATTTGCCAAAGACCAGGGGGCAAATGTCATTGCTATTACAGATACAATGCTCTCGCCCTTGATTCCTTATGCGAATATTGTTCTTTGCTCACCTAGTGAGATGCCATCTTATATTGATTCGTTTGTGGCTCCGTTAAGCTTGGTAAATGCGTTATTAACGACAGTTGGTCGAAAAAAACGGGGAGAAATTGAAAAACATCTGTCAGATTTAGAGGAAGTGTGGGAGAGGTTTCAAATATTTCAAAAATAACCGACGTGCCTTAAATTGCACGTCGGTTATTTTTGAGTATTATTTAATTTTTTCGGTCCAGATTATGAGGCGGTTCTTGTATCCATCCTCGTTCAACTAGCAATTTAAAGCCTTTTGCAGAGTATAAGAAAATTTCTCCGATCGTTTTAGAGTAAAATGCAACCAAATCTGTTCTCATCGATAATGCCTGGGCATGGCCAATAAGAGTAATATCGATTCCGTTAAGAGCATGGAAAAGAGTAAGAATCAATCTATCCGAAAACGGTGAAACGGTCGAACCTGTGACCTCCATTGGGATGGACGTTGTCCCCATTAGATTTTCTTCTATTAATAGGTCATTAATAAAGGTAATTTGCTTCTCAGAAATCTCTCGTCCTTCTTTTATAAACTCAAGAATTTCCTTGTCTTGGACCACCTGCTGAAACCCCATACACAGGATAATTGCAAAGTAATTGCGCTCAATATTAAAAAACATATCCGTAATTTCAATCATATTTAATGGTCTTTTTCCACCGATTAGCTTTGTTAAATATGTCTTCTTTTCGATATACTCATTTTTAGTAGGGTAGACAACCATCGGTGGTCGGTCATAGATCCCCTTTTCAAGCATTAACTGTGTAGCCTCATTATATTGCTTCAATGCATCTGTTAAGCCAATTGAAAAAAATGACCGAACGTCTTCCCTAGCGATATTCACTGTAATGAAACTAAAATTGATCATGTTCATTCGACTCATTGCATAAACAAATGTGAGTGCAAATGAATCGTAAAACAGTGGTGGTGCGGACAAGTTCAAATCCTCATCACTAAACTCATCAGGTATTGGAATCTTCTCTTCTGAAAAAATCCGCTTTATTTCTTTCATTTGCCCAGTATATATTTGATAAGCCTCTTTCAAGATAGCTTTAATTTCTTCATCACGTAAATGGTGAAGAAAATATTTGATTAAGCATACCGTCAAACTACCCTGAATAAACGTGGTCCATAGTCCACCGATTTCAGCGCTGGATAAGCGAACATTATGCTTGTCCATGAGGCAACCTCCTCAAATCATTATCTATGGTAGTATAGGCTAAAAATCGTTTTCTATTCTTTAGCATAAAGACGCACTCAATCAATTTAACCATTCATTGCCCGATATAATTGTTCAAATTCATTATTAATCATTTTCATTTCTTTATAAGCTTCATCTGTTTTCTTTGGGTCGCCAGTTGTGATTCCTTCAAGCTGTATTCTCATGACTTCCATGTATTTTTCAATAGAGGCTTGTACAAGGTTCCTTAATTCATGTAAATTTTCATTGGTAGGTTGATCATCAAGCTCAATTAAGTTGAAAATGTACATTGCCTCTTCGTTCGCGATTTGCATCGTTTCAATGGCGGCCTCAAGTTCATCATCTTTTTTCATTTCATCCAAAAGCATGTCTAGTTCCTCATTAAGCTGGATAAACTTTTGTACATGACTTTGGAGGCTTTCTAATATGGCCTTATCCTTCTGTGAGAGATTCTGATCAAGTATGCTGTACAGTTCTGTGGCTGTCTTTGAATTGGAAGTACATCCTAGTAAAAAAGCTAATAAAATAAACGGAATGATAATTTTTCGATTCATACGGCCCCTCCTAAAAACATATATAAAAGGATATGAGTCTTGTCCTCGTTATATGTCATTTGACAAATAGATTATAGTATATTATCTTGAATTTAAGATACTTTAATTAATTCTATTATTTGAATTAAAAATAGGAAATAGTAGAATGAGTCTATTCTTTTGGAGGGAATTATATTATGAAGCATATTTTTAGAGAAGGTATAGATAAAACAAAACCAACACTTCTGTTATTACATGGAACTGGAGGAACTGAATCTGACTTATTACCGTTGGCACCACATATTGATGAGGAAGCGTCTGTATTAAGTGTTCGTGGAAATGTATCTGAAAATGGCATGCCACGCTTTTTCCGTCGCTTAGCAGAAGGTGTGTTTGATATTGAGGATCTTATTTTCCGAACAAAAGAATTAAATGAATTTCTTGATGAAGCAGCTACAAAATATTCATTCGATAGACATAATATTGTAGCAATTGGATATTCGAATGGAGCAAATATTGCCGGAAGCTTATTATTCCATTACAAGGACGCCTTAAAAGGAGCCATCCTCCATCATCCAATGGTACCAAGACGGGATATCGAGCTGCCTAATTTAACAGGTACACCAGTCTTTATTGCTGCGGGAAAAAATGATCCAATCTGTCCTGCACAAGAAACAGATGATCTCAGTGACCTCTTACAAAAAGCAAATGCGGATGTCGAGGTTCACTGGGAAAATCACGGACATATGTTAACCGGAACTGAGGTTGCAGCAGCTGCGGCATGGTATAAAAAGCATTTTTAAAACAGGCTTTTTGGCTAATTGGAGAAATGGCGTGAAGTGTTCAAGGATATGACAATTGATATCAATTGTACAACAAAAATTCGAAGAATAGGTTCAAAGGCAAAATAGTCTTTGTGTACCAAAGGAGTCAACATGGTGTTTATTGGGTATTTAAATTACATTGTAATATTAAGTGTAACGACCGGAATCTTGATTCTCATGTTTGATGTGAAGAATTATAAAAAAGCAAATATGAAGAAAGAACAAAAAGTTAGTAAGGTTCTGGGATGGTTTAATATATCAACTGGGATTCTCGTTTTAATCCTGAATTGGTTTTATCAGAATTTTTATTGGTGAGAATACTGGCCAAGGCGAAACCTGGCCAGTCTAGCTTATTTCTTTTTCTTCTTTTGAACGTTTTGCTTTTCTGCCTCTACCTCTGTATAGGATGCAAATTCAACGAGCTCCTCGCTGATTCTATTTCCTTTTTTCACATTATTATTTCGCTGCGCATTCGCATTTCCACGCTTCGTTCTACCCAATTTCTTCAACTCCATTCTTAGTACTTCATTCGTAGTATGAGAAGTATCCAATCTTTTATGCGAAGACATTAAATAGGAAAATTAGCCATTTTACCTTCGTGCTTGGCGAGTTTTTGTTGTTCATTTTAAATCATTCATTATATAATTCAAGTAGTGGAAGAGGTGATTTGAATGAAACGAATCGATTTTTGGGGTCGAGATGAATATGATGAAAGACTGCTAGAAGAAGTACTACGTGGTGTGAAGACGGTCACCTGTACCCCCAAGGTTTGGTATGATCAATTACCGAGCGAGGAAAAAAGCGAAATTGGTGATATCATTCAGGTTTTTACAAAGCGGGATGAGCATAAAGCTAACCTCCAGATTACCGATTTTTATGAAATTCGATTTGGCGAAATTCAAGGTCAAGTGGGAGAACGAATTGCAAACGGGGAAAATTCCACTTTAGATGAATTTATCGAGGACCATGTTTTTAGCTGGGAGAAGCCGTTGCACAATGATGGGTTTGAGCTTAATGAGGACACCATTATTGTAGTGGAGCATTTTAAGGTTACAGACATTTTTACAGATGTTATCATAGATCTGCACCTTGTCCCAATGACAGAAGCGGAAAGGTACAAGGCAACCAATTGGAATGATTTTGAATTGTTTAGAGAGTCTACAGATTACTATTATTCCGTCTATAAAAAAAAGGATTTTGTTGCGTTTGTTCGATTTCGTCAAAACGAAAAGAACACATACATGTATTATAAAGTAAATCCTGATTTTGAAGGTCAGATAGATGAAAAAGAACTTATGAAGAACGCTGAAAAGTATGCTAAGGAAGCACTTTTGGCAACTACGATCATCCACGAATGGAGTTCCATATACACCTACCATAAATAAAGAAATTGTAGATGTTTGGCAATAAATCATGCCAACATCTTTTCTCTGTCTGGCTCCAGGCGCCTTGCGCTTTTCTCTGTCCAGTCAGAAAACCAATTTGACATTCGAATACCTGTAATTGTAGAATCGTGGGACGATGGGATAGGTTTTTTTGTCCTATAGAATTGGAAACACTGCAAGGGAGAAGTGAAATGAAGCAACTTAATTTTATTTTGATTCTAGTATTTTTGATGACTTCTCTTTCGCCTTTTCAAGTTTTTGCGGAGAATTCTCCGTCCATAAACGCACCAGCGATTAAGAGTGATGCGGTCATTTTATTAGATGCAAATACTGGTTCAATTCTATATGAGAAAAATAGTCATGCACAAATGTATCCAGCAAGTTTAACGAAAATGGCAACGGCCATTTATGCGATAGAAAAAGGAAATTTAGATGATGTCGTATCGGTAAGTGCAAACGCCTATGAAACAGGTGGTACGCGCGTTTACCTTGAAGAAGGAGAGCAGGTCACATTAAAACATCTTATTCAAGGCTTATTGATTAATTCCGGAAACGATGCCGGAGTTGCGATCGCAGAGCATCTGAATGGGAGTGTTGAGGCCTTTGCAGATTCACTCAATCAATATTTAAGAGAAAAAATTGGCATCAAACAGACTCATTTTACGAATCCACATGGTCTCTTTGATGAAAATCACTACACAACGGCATATGACCTTGCGTTAATAACGAAATATGCGTTAAAAAATCCCGATTTTCGTGAGATTTTTGGGACAAAGGAATTAGCATGGGACGGAGAATCATGGGATACCACCCTATTCAGCCACCATTTATTACTTAGAGGCGAAATCCCTTATGATGGGATTACTGGTGGGAAAACTGGTTTTGTTCAAGAATCGCGTTATACCCTTTCAACATCCGCTGAACAAGGAGATTTGTCTTTGATTGCCATTGTTTTAAAGGCAGAGCAGAATGAATATGCGTACGAAGATACAGTGGAACTTTTAGATTATGGCTTTGAAAATTTTGAGGTAACAGAGGTGGCGGCAGACGAGAAGTTTTACGGTGAACAGAATGAAAGCTATCATTTGAACAAACCACTTCAATACACTCAAAAGAAAAATGAAACCGTTCAAATGGCAATGAACGAACAGGGTGTACTCCAGGTACTAGGGGATGATGGTCGACAACTTGCGATGAAGCAGCTCAAAATGGATATTCCAAAGGAAGTGATGGGCACGCGTGCCGAAATCAATCCGGCTGTTCTTCCAATAAAAAGTCATTTACCGGCCATCCTAATGATCGTATTTTTAAGCGTTGGTGTTGTTTTCCTTCAAAAAACAATAAAGAACATGAAAAAAAGCACTTAAAAAAAGTGCTTTTTTTGTGGAACTCAGGCTCTGTCCCTACCTCAGTCCCTATAATTTAATAGTCTCACTAGAATTTTTTCGTTTTTTCTCCCAATTAATCTTGCAGGTAAGAGTTGCAAGAGGCAGGATATATTCCTCGACTAGTTGTTTAAGGACCTGATCTGGAATTAAGTTATAGTAAGAATAGTAGTATTTTTTTCCGTTTGTTGTAGTGACAACGAGGTTTTGGAACACGCCGCCACTTAATTTTTCAGTATGCCATCCGTAAAATACATCCGTGATTTCAGACAGAGGTACACGATTTTTACGGTTAACTATATGGCCATCTTCAATTGTAATCAAAACTTTACTCTTTGATAGTACAGAAATGAGTCTTAGGATAGCACCGCCTGTAAATAGGACACCGATTATGCCTATGATGATTCCAATAAATCCTTTGAATGTACCAAGAGTAGCTCCGATGATTAGAAGGATTAGAGAGGCAATAAGTCCTACACCAGCTCCCATGTATAAGCAACCAACCCCACCGCTCTTATATACAAGGTCAACACCATTTTTATTTGGTATCAAATAGTTATTCATAAAAAAACATCGATCCTTTCATAATGAAACGCTTATTCCATAGCTTTTTTTAGTTTCACTGAGGAACCTTCGTGTATTTGTTCATAAGCTCTTTCATGGAGGTTCTGCTGCTTAATTTAATATTGAAGTTATCGCCTATTTTTTCTATTTCATAGTTTTTCTCTTTGTTATCTGTAAACAGGATTACATTATCAACAATTGGTTCGTTCTTTTCACTAAATTCGATAAACATTAGGGTGTTCAGTTTGCCATTTGCCTCCCATAATACCTTGAAAAACTGATCCATTTCACCTTCAAAATGCGGAAGGTCGAACTGTTTATCGTTACTATCAAATATTTCAAGTAAACCTTCGAATTCTTCTTGTGTGAGTTTGAGAGCAGAATTGGACAATGGGTCTTCTTCACTTACACCAAAGAACTCCACTAGATCATCAACGACATCTTTATCTGTGATTTTTTCAAATACATGGACCTGATCATCGTATTTTGTGTATTGTTTAACCACGAAGCTATCCCCTATATGATAGGAGGTCGCTTCTTCAGCGTTTTGATCACCATGTTTGGAAGAACGAACAGTCTGTTCCGCAGAGTTAATGAAAATGACAATTTCTTTCAGGTCGTCAACCATTGTAAACTTACGATTTTTATAAATTAATAGGTCTTTCGATAATAACGAGCGATTGGCCGTTTCTAACATGAGTTCTACTTTTTCATCACCTAAATCTCCAAAGTACACTTGTCTTAAAGCATTTCCTTGTTCAAAATAACCTTCACTGTAAAAACAAAAGATTACCTCTTCAACAGAAAGTGAAAATTTCTTCATAATATTCATTTAACCTCCAAACCCCAAATTACTAAAGAGCTTACCAGCACCTTTTACTAAGTTCACAGCATTATTTTTTACAACATTAAATCCTTCTTTTACCTTGTCTACACCTTTTCCGATAAACTCAGTTCCTTTATGGATGTTGTCTTTAAACTTAACAGCGGTGTCTGTTACCCATTGTGGTGTATGTTTTGTAATGGCATCACCAACAAGGCTGCCGAGGAATCCTCCAACACTAGCGCCGACAACAGTACCAACAGGACCGAGTACGCTTAATGCGCCACCAAGGATGACGGCACCTGCAGTAGATGCTGCCGTATTAACGACTGTTTTATAGGCTGCTTCGCCCACAACCTTTGCATTTTCTGTTTTTAATTTTTCAATATCATTGCCATATAAGGCGTAGTTTTCCGTAATTTTAATAGTTGCTCCGATGCCTTCAGTTACGACTGTAATTCCCCCTGCAAGAATAGCATTTCCTTTTAAGAAACGAAGGGAATTTTTTGTCATCGCACCCGCATTATTTTTAATCACATTCATGACGCCTCTTGCCCCATCATCGGATGCTCCTAACATCATGGCCTTTACATTATTGGCATAATTCACAACGGTTTTCGGAAATTGCTTTGTATATTTATTGTAGATTAACTCAGATAAAGACTTATCTTTATGTCTAAATAGGGATGATGGTTTTGCTAAGAAACGGGCAGCTGTATTTAAATATTTATTCCGTTCAATGAAATCTATCACGCGACCAGTCGGGATATTAAACTTTTTGAAATTTTTGTCGGACGTTATGAATCGATATAGCCCATTATCCATTTTCTCAAACTGGAATCCAAGGGCTTGGTAGAGGAACGCGCTTCCCGAATAAAGACCTGCTGTAATTAACCCATCCACAACTCCCCATGTATTGTTATAGAATTCATACAAATTACTTGGAAGAAGGTTTTTTCGAAATTCTTGTAGTTTATCCTCCAATTGTTTCCCTTTTTGTGATACTTTGTTTTCAGCTGTTTGATATGTTTGGACTGTGTTTGTAATAAATGATTTTAATTGAATTAAATCACGTTCAATGTCTTGCATTGATCTCGTAGCGGTTGACAATCTGCTTTCGATACCACTACGGCTTGAAATTTTATTGTCTATGCTGTGCTTGAGAGAATTCACATTTGAACTTATACTTGACAGTTTTGTAATAGTTTGGCTTAAGCCTGGTATGTTTCCATTCAACGCGCTTGTGTTAATATGTATTTGCGACAAAATGCTTCACTCCTTTATGGGGATTATCAGTTATTTCTAACTTGGATTGATACAGGTGAAGGAATTCGAAGGGTAAATTAGTCACTACAGATAATGGTAAAAAAGTAGTGCATTTTCGTAAAGGGACTAAAGGTTTATTTTACAGTGTTTTTCTTGCAATTATTGTCGAAAAGAGGTTTATTTTGCCTAGTGTATCTTCTTAATACAAAAAAATGAAAAAAAGCACTTAATCAAAGTGCTTTTTCCAATGAAAACACAATATATTTCTGCCCAAGATAGTTAGTGATTGTATAAAGTCCTGTTCCTATTATAACGGCTAACTCATTTGTATACTCCACAATAATGAAACCAGCTATTATCTTACTTATTGAAAAACAAAGAAAATAACAGGCTACAATCACTGTAACAAATAAGGGGAAACTCCTTCCAAACGAAGCCTCGCTAGCGAAAGTGAATCGTCTGTTCAACACATAACTGACAGCAGCGCCAATCGAATTTCCGAGAAAGGTCGATAGCCAGTAGGAGAAACCTACTACATCAAGCAATAAAAAAATGCTCAAGAGCCCAATAATTGTATTTATGAATCCAACAAGCAAAAAGCGAATAAATGTATTAGTTGGTTTCAGAAAGTGAGTTGTAATCAATCAGAAGTTCACCCTCTTCCGGGGCATATGGCACCTCTTCAGGAACCGCAAGATTATATGTGTCAATATCAACAACAAACTTTGGCCGTCGCTTCGTTTCCTTATAGATTTTGCCGATATACTCCCCGATAAAACCTAAAGCAATCAACTGCAGTCCACCAATTAACCAAATCGACGTGATCATGGATGTCCATCCTGTCGTGGTTTGTCCACTAAATTTCAAATAAAAAAAGTATCCCCCAAATAGAAGGCTGACAAAAAAGGAGAGAAACCCCATCAGGGAAATGAAGCGGATTGGTGTCACACTAAAGGATGTGATTCCATCGAGAGCAAATGAGATCATTTTCCGTAACGGGTATTTCGTTTCCCCAGCCATTCGTTCCTTTCTATCATAAAAAACAGACGTTGATTGAAAGCCAACTAGCGGAACAACTCCTCGTAAAAAGAGGTTACTCTCATCAAATTGTTCAAGTGCTTCAACAGCTCTTCTACTCATTAACCGGTAATCAGCATGATTATAAACGAGGTTCACACCCATGAATTGCATCAATTTATAAAAGCCTTGTGCTGTATGTTTTTTAAATAAAGTATCTGTCTTGCGCTCTTTTCGGACACCGTATACGACTTCATAGCCCTCAGAGTATCGAATTAAAAACTCTCGAATGACCGAAATATCATCCTGCAAATCGGCATCAATCGAAACAAGACAATCAGACCCGCGTTTTGCAGCAAAGAGTCCGGCCAGTAATGCGTTTTGGTGTCCCACATTTCGTGCGAGCTTAAGTCCTTTGATCTTATGATCATCTAGACCTTTTTTATAAATGATCGACCATGTTTGATCCTTGCTGCCATCATCAATAAACAAAAGTCTACTTTTTTTTGAAACGAGTTCGTCTGTAATAAGCTCATCTAAAAGGGTACGAAGCTGCTTCATTGTTTCTGGAAGAACTTCTTCTTCATTGTAGCAAGGGACGACAATGGTAAGTGATGGTGCGTTCATGATGAATCCCCCCGATTGATTAGGTTAAGTCAAAACAAATGAACTGCGGATTGCGACACAAGCTAAATGTTTTCAGCACTCTGAGTCCCAATAACCTCTGTATTGCGACATAAACCTAATGTTTTCAACTTTCATTGACTAAAATACTAGTACTAGTAACTCTCAGTAATCAAAGGTTACCCGATATAAATAAATCCTCCATGCTGATTCTGATGAATCGAAGGTTTGTTCAAGCACGAGGTCATTTTTCGCAGCATTTTTGATGGGTAAGGAAGATAAAATGTACCTTCCTCCCATATCGTAAAATGCTTGCATATTCAGTTCCATTTTCTTAATTTTCTTTTTGGAGGTCTTTTCGAACATATAATGTTTACCAAGTTCATCTAGAAAGATATAGCAACGGCCTCCCCATTCATCGAAGTATTGCTGCAAATCATGATCCTTTTCTAATTCTTTCGCGATAATTTCACGAAATTGATGCTTATAGGAAAGAGGATAAAAGTTATTGTATGTATCTAGAGTATAAAACCCGTTAAATTGAGCGATGGCAGGATGGAGGCCAATACTGGCTACACGGTAGTCCTCCTGTGGCAATCCGATATACGTTTTAATGTCCTCGAATTGTTTTTCTGCAAAAAACTGTTGAAACGTTGGCTTCTCTTTATATTTGATTTCTTCATTAAAAATGGTCACAATGACTAATTGGGCAATCAGGAAAATAAAAGCTGCTCGTTTCCAGCCAGTTGTGTTCTCCCACATGATTTTTAAGGAAATGGCAAATAAAACGTAGATCACCATTGGTCTAAGGAAATGGTATCTTGCAAAATTAAAGGTATTAAGAAAATGAAACCGTTCTGTTAAAGGAATCCAGCCTTTATAAAACCAAAATGCATACCAAATGGATAAAGTAGCATTAAGGATATGTAAGAAAAGAAAAACCTTCTCTTGTTTCCACCGCTTCTTTACGATCACAAGATTCAAGGCTAGTAAGCTAACAGGCAAAATGATCAAGCCATGAACACTTAGTACATGGGTATGACCCACGACATAGTTTTTTAAGGAAAGTTGTAAGGCTTGAAGGAATGATAATCGTGCATGAAAATATTCATCACGACTGTTAGGTTCATCCATAAACAGAAAAGAGTATACAAGTCGGTATTCAACTACCATAAAAATGAACGTGAAATAGATGAGTGCCCATAAAAAGCGAAGGTTCCAGCCTTTACCGCGAAGACAATCGACAATCCACAAAATCCCCATCGCGCTTATGAAAAAGAAAAAACCAAGAACGATGCTCGAATAGAACGGAAGTAAGGTTAATGTTAACCAGTTTACCCGTGATTTTTCTCCTGCACGAATATTAAGCAGTGCCCAAAGGGCTAACGGCATCCCAAGTGTACTCAGCATTCCAGAAGGCCAAAAAGGTGTCAGGGCAAAAACTAATGAAACCCCAACCCGAATCCAAGACCATTCATCACGCGTTAGAAAATGTTTTTTTAATAACAAGTACATTCCAAGAAAGGCGAAAAATCTCGTAATGAATTGGCTTAACCCATAGGCGACCATCGGTGGAAATAAAACATGTAACCAAACAATTCCGCTAAGCTCTGTTCCAAAAGCACCTCTTTGAAGCTCTCCATTGATAACTTGCGGGATGGTCGCATTGACCGGTCCAAGCATTTGATTGCTTTTGGCTAATACTCGATACCAAGCAAGGTTCGAATCTAAGTTGTCATGAACTCGTAGATGAGCATTCTCTCCAAGAATAAAATAGGGAGAGACAAAAATGACGATGAGTAAAAGTGCGGCGATGATAAGACGATACTCACTTCGTTGTAGAGTTCCAGTATGAGACAATGTCCTTCCTCCACTCATTTTTGCCAATTTCATTTTTATCCTTTCCATAATTAAATGGAATATGAATTTGAAAAAGAAAAAGTGGGGGAAACCCCACTTTTTTACTTAGAGCCAGTTCCTTGTTTTGCCTGCTGAAGGGCTTGCACAATATCAATGAGTCCCTCTCCAAAATAAATATCCTTTCCTGCTTTACCAAGATCCAAGCTTGTTCCCTTGATCATATCCATAATTTCTTTATTTGAAAGGTTTGGATTGATTGAGCGCATTAATCCTGCAAGAGCAGCGACATGTGGTGCTGCCATCGATGTCCCTGATAAGGCTGCATATTGTTCATCAATATAGGTACTTGGTATCGTCACACCAGGTGCAGCCACATCAATATAATCACCGTAATTCGAAAAATCCGCTTTATCTCCATTTAAATCAACTGCTGCTACACTTAAAACCTGCGGATAGGCAGAAGGGTAACTCGGCTGGCTTGAATTATCATTTCCTGATGCCGCAACCATCACTACGTCGTGTCTATATGCATAATCAACCGCTTGTTTTAACAGCTTTGAGCCTTGGTAGTTACCTAAACTCAGGTTGATGACATCAGCTCCGTGATCGGTTGCCCAAATGATGCCGCGGGCAATATCAAAGGTAGAGCCATATCCATCAGCGCCCATTACTTTTACCGGCATAATTGGGTTAAACCAGGTAATTCCTGCAGTTCCTTCGTGATTGTTTGTTTGAGAGGCGATAATTCCGGCAACATGTGTCCCATGACCATTGTCATCATCCGGAACATTATTGTCTTTTAGGACGTTATAGCCACCAGCAATTCGGTTAACAAGGTCAGGATGATCCAGGTCGACTCCCGTATCGACGATCGCAATTTTTACTTTATCCGATCCTTGTGAAATTCCCCAGCCATTTTCTGAATCAATCATTCGCAAATTCCATTGAAAATCATTGTATAAAAGGTCGTTTGGGTGCTGCTGGTTTTGCATTAAAATATAGTTCGGCTCGGCAAATTCCACATTTTTATTTTTTTCGAAGTAGTAAATCATTTCAGTTGTTTTCATGTTATTTGATTCAAAAATATAAGATGAATCAAGTTTACGTAATAGCTTACCTTCAATATCCTTTTCGATTTGTTTAATTTCATCTTGTGTTAAGTGCTTTTTAAAATCAACGATGACCTGATGGTGATGGTAATGACTTTTGTCTTTACCATTATGGTCAATCACATCAATTTCTTTATGGGTGTCTAACTGTTTTTGAACATTATTGTATAGCTGTATCGAGTCCACATTCATGATTTGGGGAGACGTATCAATTGTTTCATTTCCTAAATGTAAAGAACGATTCGGAGAAGAAAATGATTTAGGTCCCACTTTATCATCATGATTAAAGAAAGAAAAAGAAACGAATAGTGTGAGTCCAATTGTAATGACCAATGCGACGATCGCGATTCTTTTTTTATTCCACATCTATATCACCTCAGGATACACTTTTTCTTTTAGTATCTTGCCTAACTCCCTCTTTCATGCCAAGATTTCATTCCAATAATTTCATCAGAAAAAGAAAAAACATGCATAATTTCCATACATTTCATGGAATAACTAACAGAAGAGAAGAAGTGAAGAGGAGATCATTATGGCGAATTGGTTTAAGAAAGAGTATAAAAAACCTCGATTAATAGAGGAGATCTATCAAACTTTCCGAAAATCAGCAGATTTTATTTGTCATTTTAATAATCAAGCCATACGCCCTTTTTGGATTTGTTATCAGCGCAATATTATTGATACACAAACACTCAACGAACAGATTCTACCTTATTTGCTATACGCGAAAATTCATTCAATCCGCGATCTTAAAGGAATTCTTCCAAATAAGGAGATTGTGATTACTAATAAGGTTAGGGAAATAGAAGAAAAGCTTTTACAAGGCAGTATTATGATTCAATTTCACAAAAATGACAGCTATTGTGCCCTTATTGATGCTGTGAAATTTGAAAAAAGGTCAGTGAGCCCTCCATTAACGGAATTTAGTGTAAATGGGCCAAAAGAGGCATTTGTTGAATCACTTGATACGAATATAAATTTGATCCGAAAGCGACTCCCTGTGCCTGAATTGCGAGTAAAGGAATTGACAGTTGGAAAAGTTTCAAAAACAAAGGTAGGTATTCTTTATATAGAAGATATCGTAGAGAAGGAAAATGTGCAAACGGTTATGCAACGCATCAGTGATATTGAGTTCGATCAGATTAGTGATAGTTCTTTTATTGCCCAAATCATTAGTGATAATCAGAACTCACCCTTTCCACAGTTGTTGGAAACAGAGCGGCCTGACCGCGCAGCTTCAGTATTAGTTGAGGGGAAGGTAGTTGTAATATCAGAGGGTTCACCTCATGCTTTGATTACACCAACGACCCTTGTCGAGTTTTTTTCATCGTTTGAAGACTATTTCATGAATTGGTATATTGCATCTTTTGTTCGGATGCTTCGGCTTTTTGCAGTAGTCTTTTCCATATTAATAACACCAATATACGTTGCGGTTCTTACTTATCATCATGAGTTAATTCCTCGGGACTTACTGGCAACTTTGGTTATTTCAAGACGTGAGGTTCCATTGCCACCAATTTTAGAGGCTTTGTTTTTGGAAATAGTTATTGAGTTACTACGTGAGGCTGGTGCAAGACTGCCGGCCAAGGTTGGACAAACAATCGGTATCGTGGGTGGTATCGTAATTGGAACGGCATCTGTTGATGCAGGACTTACAAGTAATGTCTTGCTTATTATGATTGCACTTGCTGCACTCGCATCATTTACAACACCTGTTTATACGATGGGTAACACCATCCGTTTAATTCGGTTTCCTTTTCTTCTTATTGCACAGCTATGGGGATTATTAGGAATTGTGATGTGTTTCTGTTTTCTATTAACACATTTAATTCGATTAACATCTTTAGGTCGACCATTCTTAGAACCAATCTACCCACTGCGGATGAGAGATTTAAAGGATGCATTTGTTCGGCTGCCATATTCCCAGCTTTCAAAGCGCCCGATTTATGTTCGCTCAGAAGATACAAGACGGTTCAATGCCAAAAATGCTAAGGATAAAAAAGATATTGATGAATAACCCATAAACCAAGGAGTTGCAGTGATGGAAAGGGTCAAAGAATCATTTTTAGTTTCTCCTATTTTTGTATTTTTCTTAATTCATTCCATGCAAGTAGGGGTGGGGTTGCTTGGTTTCCAACGGATCATTGCAAAATCAGCAGGGTATGACAGTTGGATTTCCGTCATTCTGGCGGGAGTAGCTGTACACATTATTGTGTGGATAATGTATAAAATCTTAAATGATTCAAAGGGGGACATAATCGAAGTTCATAAAGAGGTTTTTGGGAAGTGGATAGGCAGTTTTTTTAGCCTATTATTTATAGTCTACCTAATGGCAATGGCAATAACGGTATTACGCACTTATATCGAGGTTGTTCAAGTATGGATGTTTCCGGAATTTAATGGCTGGGTTTTTGGTTTTTTTACAATGGTTCTCACATACTATATTATCCTTGGTGGTTTTAGAACGGTAACGGGTATCAGTTTTTTTAGTATTGTCCTGCCGGTTTATATCATTTTTTTAGTATTTTATCCGTTGGAATATGCCAATATCCGAAATTTAGTGCCAATCATGAATCATTCGTTATCAGAAATTGCCCAATCTACAAAGGATATGACTCTTAGTATTATGGGATTTGAAACGCTTTTGATATTTTATCCTTTTATTAAACATCCAGCAAAGTCACAAAAATGGGCTCATCTTGGAGTCCTAGCAACTACGGTTTTATACTTATTAGCTGCATTAACAGCAATTATGTTTTACAGTTCAGACCAGCTTGATAAAATCATCTGGCCAACTCTAACCATGTTTAAAGTAATCATCATGCCATTTGTTGAACGTTTTGAATATATCGGAATAGCATCATGGTTTCTTATCGTCCTTCCTAATATTTGTATAGCAATCTGGGGAGCAAGCAGGGGATTCAAAAAGGTGTTTTCAGTGCAACAACGAAAAGCAGTCCTTTTTATTTTACCAGTGGTTTTAGTGGTAAGTGGTTTATTTAAAACTCGTCATCATATAGATGTGCTAAATAATTACATGTCAAAGTTTGGTTTCTATTTTATTTTTGCTTATATTCCAATCCTCTTTGTGCTCACATTAGTCATTCGTAAACTGAGGGAGAAAAAATGAAAAAAACTCTAATAGGAATTGCGCTAGTAGTCATTATTGTAGTAACAATTATTTACGGTAGGATAACAGAAGAAATTATTGATGAAATTAATATGGTGGCAGCTGTTGGGTTTGATCGTGCTGAGGGTCAAAAAATTAAAGGAACAGCTGTCATTCCCGTTTTTAATGCGGATAAAAGCATCGATAATACTAGTTTTACTGGAGAATCTGTATTAGCTAAAGAAATCATTAATGAATTACAAAAAAAATCAGCTGACCCTTTAGTAACTGGTGCAATACGTGTTGTCATATACGAGGATGAGCTTGCAAAAAACGGAATTTTACGGTATATCGACGCCCTTCAACGTGATGCAAGTATCGGGTCGAAAATTAATTTAGCTATTATAGAAGGAAAGACAAGGGATGTATTAGAAAAAAATTTAGGTAACAGGGGTACAGGAGAATACCTTTCAATCATGTTACAACATCATACCAAGCAAAGAGATTTGCCAAGGTCAGACCTTCATACCTTTATGTATAGACATTTTATGGTAGGGATGGATCCCTATCTTCCAATTTTAAAAATGGTTGGTGATAAAATGGAGCTTACTGGTCTTGGACTGTTTCAGGATGGAAAAATGGTGTCTATACTGGATGAACCTGAAATGTTCTTCTTTAAGGGGATGGTCGAAAATTACGGCGAGGGATCTTATACTATACGATTAAAAGGAACAGATGAATATGCATCCATCAAGAGAATCAAAACAAAAAGAAAAATAGAGATAGAGGATTTACATGGGGATCCGAAGGTAAACATTACGATTACCCTTCAAGGGATTTTAAGTGAGTTTTCTGGGCAAAAACTTACTTCAAAAACCATTCATAAAATAATTAATGAACTCGAAAACACAATTAAAGAAAAATCAGAAGGAATGTTAAAGGATTTTCAAGATAAAAATATTGACCCAGTTGGGATAGGATACATTGCCAGACATTCAACTCGGGGTGTAGATTTTGAAAAATGGAAGTCGGATTATCCTAATATAGAAATAGCCGTTCATTCAAAGGTTGTACTAACCGAGACGGGTATTACTGATTAATATGGTAACAAAAAGAAAAGGGCAATTTACTTGCTTTAATCCTATCAACCAGTGTTCAATAGGGTATGATATACTTTTGTAAAGGGTAGAAAAGATAAAAGTCTAATAGGAGTGTCTTACTTGAAATATTTTATTATTACTGGAACATCTAGGGGATTAGGAGAATCCATTGTAAAACAAATTTTGGACAAGAATCACACCTTATTTTGTATTTCAAGAAAGCAAAATAATGAACTAAAAGAACTAGCATTTGAAAAAGGAATCAATCTTTATTATTTTTCTTGTGATCTCCAAAAGACAGAAGAAATTGAAAAAGTGATGGAACGAATTTTTTCATCCATTGATTTTTCAAATGCAGAAGGAATTTACTTAGTGAATAATGCTGGAATGATTGATCCAATTAAACCAATTGGAAAGGCGAGTCCAAGAGAACTAACGGAAAATGTTCATGTTAACCTGTTGGCGCCAATGCTGTTAAGCTCGTATTTTATTCGCCATACGGCAGAGTTTGCAACAAAAAAGGTGATTGTGAATATCTCATCAGGTGCTGCAAACCGTGCCAGACATGGATGGACTGCATACTCTTCGTCTAAAGCTGGAATCGATATGTTCACAAAATCAGTTGCCTTTGAACAGGAAACAGTTGAAAATCCCGTCACAATGATTTCATTTTCACCTGGTGTCATGGATACGGAAATGCAAGAGGTAATCCGAAAAACAAAGATAGAGGATTTCACAGAAGTTGAGCAGTTCATTGAATTCAAAGAGAAGGGGATGCTAAGAACGCCTGATTTTGTTGCGGGAGTTATCCTAGACCTCATCTTTAACCAAGAACTAATCAATGGTCAGGTATATGATATAAAATCATTTTTATAAAAATGAATGCCCCTTTCTTAATTACGAGGGGCTATTTTTTATGAGACGTTATAGACGATTTTGTTGGGTTGAAACTATAATAGGGAATGGGGAGGAGAGATACAATTGAAACAAGTAAAAATTGGAGTAATCGGTCTAGGGGCCATTGGTGAAAGACTCATCCAGGGCATTAATGCAAATAATAATACGAAAGTTCAAGCAGTCGTTGATACAGATAAAGAGCGTGCCTTAAGAATGGCGGATAAGCTTGGTGGGATCAATTGGTACGATAACCACAAGGACATGCTTGCAAATGAGAAGTTGGACCTTGTCTATGTAGCTGTCCCACCTAAATATCATCACGCTGTTACAATGGATGTCATTGAAAAGGGAATGCATGTGTTGTGTGAAAAACCCCTTGCGAATTCGGTTGAAGAGGCTAAGGAAATGTTCGAAAAAGCTGAGCAAGCGGGAATTATACATGCAATGAATTTCCCACTTAACTATAGTAGCCCTGCAAATACGTTTGAAAAGTTGATTAAAGAAGGATACATAGGAAAATTACGTAAACTTGAATTATCCATGAATTTCCCTAATTGGCCACGTCTATGGCAGCAGAATGATTGGGTGGCAGGTCGTGAACAAGGTGGTTTTGTATTGGAGGTAGGGGTTCATTTTATTCAATTAACCCAACGTATCTTTGGTTCAATTACGCATTTAAATAGCCGGTTAGAGCTTCCTGAGGACACGACCAAATGTGAAACGGGTGTTATTGCTTCTTTAGAATTAACAAATGGAATTCCATTTTTAGTTAATGGAATCAGTCAAATTGCCGGAATTGAGCGAATTGCTTACACAGCTTATGGGACTGACGGGACCCTGTCACTAGTAGATTGGGGTAAACTCGAAGGTGGTAAGCTAGGTGAGGAGATTCTGCCAATTGAAATTGAACAGGAAGAGACTTCAACACTCATTAATCATCTCGTTGCTGCAATCGGCGGTAAAGAAAGCAGTCTATATACATTTAAGGATGGATATGAGGCACAGATGATTTTAGATAAACTAAGAGCAAAATAAAAACAAAGGCTCCCACTGCAATTCGTGGGAGCTATTTTCTTACTTAGCTAAGTACTTTTCAATATCATCTAACATGAGGTTTGCTGCTAGTACGCCACCTGCAGTGTTCCAAATCGGGTCACTTACCTTATGAACGTTGCCTTCCTTCACTGCACTTAACCCTTTCCATAACGGATTATTAATCCATTCTTCCTCCACCTTTGTTGCTTCGCCATTTCCAGTTTCATAGGTGAAATAGAAAATAACATCTCCATCCATCAACGGAATTTTCTCTTGATCAACTTCGCGGGCAAATTGATCATTTTTGTCTTGGGCGAATAATTCCACCTGTTGCTCTGGGCGCTTTAAGCCTAATTTTTCAAAAATAACCCCTGAGAAGGAGTCCGTATAATAAATCCGAGTTCTGCCTTCCATAAAACGGATAACTGACACTTCCGTATCGGTATTGATGTTCTCTTTTATTTTATTTACATGATCCTCAAACTCGGCTAATACCTTTTTACCTTCTTCTTCTTTATTAATTGCTTTTGAATAAAGAGTAAAATTCTTTTGCCAATCACCACGTAAATCCTCTGCAAATACAGTAGGTGCAATCGCTTTTAGTTGCTCATAAATTTTTTCTTGACGCATTTTGTTGCCGATAATCAAATCTGGCTCAAGGGCAGCAATGGCTTCAATGTTAACATTGCTTTCTTCACCAACAACCTCTACACCTTCCATTTGATCCTCGATATGTGCATACCATGGGTCACCAATCCAAGAACGAACCGCGCCTACAGGTTTAACTCCCATTGCTAACAAGGCTTCCGTTCCTTCGTTAGTTAAAACGACAATTCGCTTAGGATCCTTGTTAATTGGTGTTGTACCCATTGCATGTTCCACTGTGTATGTATTCGGACTTTCTACTGCCTCATTCTTATCGGTATTATCTGCGGCTCCACAAGCAGACAATATGAGTGAAAAGATAGCCAGCGTAAGAAATCCAAGATACGTTTTTTTTCTATCATTCATTATGTATCCTCCTGTTAATTGATAATGATTTTCATTTACTATTTAAAATGATAATGTGATTTGAATCTTTAGTCAATACTAAATTGAGAATGATTTTCATTCCGTTGACAATCATTCTCATTTCCAATAGACTAAAAGAGAACTAAGTACCTGTTTTCATTGTCTATCTGTCATGCAATAGAAAGACAAGGAAAATGTATAGCAAAACAAAAAACACCTAATATTAACATAAACATGTTTAACCAAAGTCATACATGACTTTCTCAATATGTCTAGCTACAGGCGCCATCGGCTCTCGGGTCTAAGCCAATCGCTTCGGAAGGTAAAAAGCACCTTCTGATAGCGCTCGTCTTATGTTTGACTTGCACAGGACAAGGAAAGCTTCGAAGCATAATCCTCGCACGAAGAAAATGCATAGCATTTTCGAGGAAGTGCTGACATCGACGTTCCCACAGGACGTGGCGGTAGTTAGTCGATGTTCCTCAAACAGGGCGCCTTGCGCTTTTCGAATAAACAAGGAGTTTTAATAGATGGTTTTGAAATCAAATCAAGCTAAATTTGCAGGGCTTGTTATCGGAATTTTAGTATTGCTGTTATCGATATGCGCAAGCATTGTTTATGGGTACACGGATACCTCTTGGAAAATGGCTTACGAAACATTTACAGCTTATAATGGCTCAAATGAACATATCATTATTGAAACGATTCGACTACCGCGTGCACTTATTGCTGCTGCCGTTGGAGCAAGTTTGGGAATAGCAGGAGCACTCATGCAAGCTTTAACGAAGAATCCTTTGGCATCACCAGGAATTTTTGGGATTAATGCAGGAGCGGGTTTTTTTATTGTGGCCGCTGTTTCCATATTCTCGATTAATTCTTTACAAGCCTTTACCTGGGTTGCTTTTTTAGGGGCTGCAATTGCAGCATTCATCGTTTATTTTATCGGGTCACTCGGTCGGGAAGGCCTCACCCCAATGAAATTAACATTAGCAGGTGCAGCAATAGCAGCCATGTTTTCCTCGTTCACACAGGGTTTACTTGTCATTGATGAGATGGCGCTTGACCAAGTATTATTCTGGCTCGCAGGCTCAATTCAAGGAAGAAAGCTGGAAATGCTTGCAAGTGTCCTTCCATATTTGGGGGCTGCATGGATTGCTTCACTTCTATTAGCAGGTAAAATTAATATCTTAACGATGGGTGAAGATGTTGCAAAAGGACTAGGGCAGCGAACAGGGACAGTTAAACTTATAACAGCTATTACGATTATTCTATTAGCTGGTGGGGCAGTGGCAGTTGCCGGACCTATTGGGTTTATCGGCATTGTCATTCCACACTTATCACGAGCTTTAGTTGGCGTTGACCATCGCTGGATTCTTCCATTTAGCGGGATTCTTGGCGGTGTTTTACTATTATTAGCCGATATCTCCGCCCGGTATATTGTCATGCCAGAAGAAGTACCTGTAGGTGTTATGACTGCATTAATTGGAACACCTTTCTTTATTTATGTGGCGAGAAAGGGGTTTCGCAAAGCATGAACAAATATAAATCTTTTCGGATTGGGAAAAAGGGAAATATCTCTTTTTTAATTGATAATAAAGCACTTGTCACGTTTTTCATTTTAGTAGCAATAGCACTTATCTTGTTTTTAGTAAGTACTGGGCTTGGTGAAATGAAGATTGACCCAGTTACGGTTGTAAAAACACTCTTTGGATATGGAACGCGAATGGAGCAATTGGTCGTCACATCGTTTCGTTTACCGCGAATTATCATTGCCTTTTTAGTAGGGATGGCATTAGCGGCTGCAGGAAGTATTCTACAAGGAATTATTCGTAATCCACTTGCCTCACCAGATATTTTAGGGATTACAGGTGGTGCATCTGTCGCGGTTGTTGCCTTTTTAGCCTTTTTTTCAAATTCAAGTAATGCCTTAACGGTTAGTATTAAATGGATGCCAGTTGCTGCATTTATTGGTGCAACGGTTGTTGCCTTTTTAGTGTATCTATTGGCTTGGAAAAATGGAGTTTCACCTATTCGTCTCGTTTTAATAGGGATCGGGGTTTCTGCCCTCACGCAAGCCCTAACAACCACATTTATGGTAATGGGGCCGATTTATCAAGCAAGTCAGGCAAATATTTGGATTACCGGGACTGTTAATGGCTCAACATGGGCAAATGTACAAATCCTAAGTCCTGTTGTCATTATGTTATTAATCATCTGCTTTATGCTCGCACGAAACTTAAACATTCAGGAGCTAGGAGAAGAACTTGCAACTGGTGTTGGAAGTGCTGTTCAGAAGCAAAGATTTCTATTATTACTAGCAAGTACAGCACTAACAGGTAGTGCCGTTGCGTTTGCTGGTGGGATTGGATTTGTTGGCTTGATGGCACCCCATATGGCACGGAGATTGGTGGGCTCAGCATTTGGGGCATTGCTACCAACTGCGGCCCTGTTAGGGGGAATTCTCGTAATGCTAGCTGATTTAATTGGTAGAACTGTCTTTTCACCAACCGAAGTTCCAGCTGGCGTATTTACCGCTGCAATTGGAGCACCATATTTTATCTATTTGCTCTACAAGAGTAGAAACCGCTAGAGAACATCGCCGAGGCTAAGTCCATTTTTATAGCTACGGATTCAAAACATATGATTTGAAAGGGGGCGTACTTGATGAATGCATTGGAAACTGAGGGCTTAACTTTATCATATGGGGATTCGATTATCATCGAAGATTTGCATCTTGAAATCCCAAAAGGGGAAATCACTGTTTTTATCGGTGGAAATGGATGTGGAAAATCAACATTGCTTCGTTCCTTAGCAAGACTTCTAAAACCAAAACAGGGAGTTATTTTCCTAGAAGGCGAGGCTATTGCAAAGCTTCCAACAAAAGAAGTAGCGAGAAAGCTTGCTATTCTTCCACAAGGACCAACTGCCCCTGAAGGCTTGACTGTCCTTCAGTTGGTCAAACAAGGTCGTTACCCTTACCAAAACTGGCTCAAGCAATGGACTGAAGAAGATGAAAAAACGGTCAAACATGCATTAGAGGCCACAAATATGACTGATTTTGCAGAACGGACAGTCGATTCACTCTCAGGGGGACAACGCCAACGTGCTTGGATTGCGATGACACTTGCCCAACAAACCGATATTATTTTACTTGATGAACCAACCACCTATCTTGATATGACACATCAAATTGAGATTCTCGACCTTTTATTTGAGCTAAATGAAACTGAAAAACGAACCATCATCATGGTTTTACATGATATAAATTTAGCTTGCCGTTATGCGCATCATATTGTAGCGATTAAGGACAAACAAATCTACGGGCAGGGAAAACCTGAACTTGTCGTTAATAACAGTCTAGTAAAAGATGTATTTGGAATGAATTGTGAAATTACCGTAGATCCGTTGTTCGGAACACCTTTATGTATCCCGCACGGCAAGGGAAGACGGATTAACTATATTCAGCAGAAGTGCTGAATATAGTTAAAGCCTCTGGCGGATGCCACTATTTTTCAAAGGAAATTTTTCGAGGCGTAAGATCAAAGACTAAGACCGCCACATCCTGATGTCATCGTCTTTGTGACCCACCTCGTGTGGGCATGAAAAATCGAGAAGCAAATACGCCAGGCGAATTTGATTAAATAAGATAGGAGTATAACGATGTCAAACCACCTTTTGGAAACGGAAATCGAAGAATTAAAGGAATTTCGTTTTAGTGATAGGCAAATTCCATCAAGTTTATCAAGTCCGGTTTCAGAGCTTTTTGAAGAAGAGAAAATGAAGCTGTATTTGGAGAATGTCGGGGATAGAATTTCAGCACCAGATAAGCGAGTGGCGGCATCGATGTTCATGAAACGTTATGGATTTTTCGCAGTCCTTAATTTGTATGCAATGACGATTTTAAACAAACGATTAAATGTGTCCTTGTCTAACATTTCATTAGAAACAAGTGATGAAGAGAAAATCTGGTATTGGAATCCGAAGTTTTATTTCTCTGATCTTCAGACCGTGACTGCACCTTCCGATTCTCGAGATGAATGGCGAGACGAAACTATTCGTGCCATTTTTCATGATCATATCCATGAAGTCTTAATGACCCTTACAAAACATTCAGGTCTATCGAAAAAAGTCCTTTGGGAAAATATTGCGATTTATGTGTATTGGCTCTATGAATCTGTGTTGGCAAAATCAAAATTTGATGTTAAACGAAATAACATCCAGAAAGACTTCGAGTACCTCGTGAAGAAAGCAGATGGGGAACTTTTCGGTCAGATTCCATACAACCCTTTATCACGTTACTTTGGTGTAAAGGTATATCGCCCAGAGTACGACCAAAACATCCGAACAAGGAAAACATGTTGTCTTTACTATAAAACTACGAGCACCGAAGACCGCTGCAAAACATGTCCACTAAATTGTAAAATAGGAGATAAGAATGATGAATCAAAAAATAGAAGAGCAAATTGATGGATTGCTAGAAAAATATACAGAGCTTTTGCTTGGAGAAAGTTCACCGGAATTAAAGGAAAAAGTAAAACTTTGGTCGCTCTATATGCATATTTCAAAATCAATGCCACCTCTTGCGAAGCACTGGAACGAAACGTACCCAGATGCAAAAGAAGGGATCAAGGAAATCATTGCTGATATAAAAAAGTTAAATGAGGAACATCGTTCACGCAAAAAGTAAGAGATGAGGCACCTTTAGAGGGCTTCATCTCTTTTTTCCTATGTCTAGATCCAGGCGCCATCGGCTCTCGGGTCATAAGCCAATTGCTTCGGAAGGTAAAATGCACCTTCTGTCAGCGCTCGTCTTATGCTTGACTTGCACAGGACAAGGAAGGCTTCGACAGCATAAACATCGCACGAAGAAAATGCAATGCATTTTCGAGGAGGTGCTGACATCGATGTTTGCCACAGGACGTGGCGGTAATTAGTCGATGTTCCTCATTTCAGGGCGCCTTGCACTTTTCCTATTGAATGTGGTTTGGAAATTGTGTAGTTGTATAATTATAAAACTGCTGTAGCTTTTGTTGAACCTTTTGTGTTTCTGCTTCCTCTAGCTTATACCATCCATTTTTAAACATGAGATTATAAAGGTCTCGTTGACAATCCAGTGTTTCATTAAAAATGGAATGGATATCCTCATATAATCCGTCATGACTCATCTCATGTAAAGCCGTCGTATAAGCCGATGTCATGTATTTTTCTGTTGCTAACATATCGTTGATAAAATCACGGTCGTTCATTTGTGGCGTTTTTGGAACAGTCGTTTTTGGGTTTTTCACTTGGTTTTGACTTTGATTTTGATTCATCTGCTGATTCATTTGCTGATTCATTATGTAGCCCCCTTTTTATTGCATTTGCTGGCTTTGAATTTGACTTTGACTCGGTTGCTGTGGCTGTTGCCCTGTATGCTTTTGCATATGATCTAAAATCTGACGGTAGTGGCGCTCATGCATTTGGCATGCTTTTTCTAGCGCTTGTGAGATTTCAGGCATCTGGCATTGACCCGCATAGAAGTGTGCCTTTTTTAAGGCCAAAAGGTTCCATGACATCATATCGGTTAAATACAGCAGATCCTTTGAAGTGATAACTGCTGGTGCTTCTGGCATTTGTGGTCCCTTTGGTGTATAAAAAGATTGCTGTTGTGGTTGCTGTTGTTGCATATTTAAAAACCTCCTTATCTAATTTTTTCAGTATTAGGTTGCCAATAAAACGTTTTTGTATGCATAGCATACAATACTTAATGTAAGCGTTTAGCGAATTTTTTTTAGTAGTATATTCAAAGCAAAATAATCGTGATAAACTATATGTGAAATTAAGAGATTAATAGATTGCAACTAGAGAACGTTTCGAGGGGGAACTTGGAATGGAACAAGTTTTACGAAATTTCTTTTTATTTTTATCGAAAAATAAAGCGTTTACAAAGGTAGCGAGAAAATATGGCTTACGCTTTGGTGCCGCAAGGTTTGTCGCTGGAGAAACAATTCATTTAGCGGTTGAGAAAATCAAAGAGCTTAACGCAAAGGGCCTTGCGGTTACCATCGATTATCTGGGGGAATTTGTCGATAGTGTGGAGGAAGCTAATCAAATGGCTGAAGGCTCAATCGAGGCAATAAGAGCAATTGGTCGAGAGAAATTAAATGCACAGCTTTCTTTAAAAATGACCTCAATGGGATTGGATATTTCAGATGAGGTTGTGATATATAATATGCGCAGAATTCTGGATGCTGCAAAGGAAAACGATGTCTTCGTAACAATTGATATGGAGGATTTCACAAGGTGCGAAAAGACAATCGAGATTTTTAAAGAGCTTCGAAAAAACTACGATAATGTAGGAACGGTTATTCAAGCCTATTTATACCGTACTGTCAAAGATATTGAGGATTTAAATGAGTATCACCCAAATCTTCGCCTAGTAAAGGGTGCCTATAAGGAGTCTCCTGAAGTGGCATTCCCTGAAAAGAAGGATGTGGATGAGAACTTTAAAAAAATTATAAAAATGCATTTGTTAAATGGAAACTATACAGCCGTTGCTTCACATGATGAGGCGATCATTCAATATACGAAGGATTTAGTGAAGGAACACAATATCAGCCACGATCAATTTGAATTCCAAATGCTGTACGGAATACGTACGGAACGTCATGAGGAGCTTGTTAAAGAAGGTTATACGATGCGCGTGTATGTTCCGTATGGAACCGATTGGTATGGTTATTTCATGAGACGCCTTGCCGAACGTCCAGCAAATGTTGCATTTGTATTGAAAGGCGTGTTTGGGAAGTAGGTTGTTGATTAAGGGGCTGTGCCATAACAGCCCCATTTAATTATTCTTCTCCGCCCGTATTATGCGCACCGTATTGCTGGTTGGTGGACCCAGTTTTCCCGAATTTTTTTCTGGAATCAGGTCCTGCATTTCCTTTTACACTAGCTGCACTCACAGCCCGTTTTGATGGATTTTTATCAACTTTCGCCATTTGATTGTCACCTCCATCTTTTAGAATCACCTGATACTCCTATTTCAATGCGAAGAAGAAAATAAAAGAAAAATTGTTTCGTGAATATATTGCGAAAATTTAAATATTGATTTATATTTAGATATAAAGAAACTCATTCTTATTGGTTATGCTAAATTCCACCGGGTGTAATTGATTAGGAATATTTTTTTTGAAGCAAAAATGAATGAGTATTCATTCAAATCGAATCGAAGGGGGAAAATGTGAATGATCCAAAGCATTAAAAGAGCTGCAGTACTTGGTTCGGGGGTTATGGGCTCAGGTATAGCTGCACACTTAGCAAACATCGGAATACCTACCTTACTATTAGATATTGTTCCTCGTGAACTTTTAGAAGTGGAAGAAAAGAAAGGGCTTACACTCGAGAGTAAAGAAGTTCGAAATCGATTAAGTAATATAGCTGTCCAAAAGCTGCTAAAACAAAAGCCGGCACCGCTAACCTCCAAGGAAAACATCGCTCTTATTTCAACTGGGAACATTGAAGATGATTTGGCAAAGCTTGCAGAAGTGGATTGGATTATTGAAGTGGTTGTTGAAAACCTTGACGTTAAGAAAAAGGTCTTTAGCCAAATCGACGAGGTAAGAAAACCAGGAAGCATTGTAAGCTCCAATACATCTGGTATTTCGGTTGAAGCAATGGCTGAAGGACGTTCAGAAGATTTTCAAAAGCACTTTTTAGGAACACACTTCTTCAACCCACCGCGTTATTTAAAATTGCTTGAAGTGATTCCGACAAAAAACACAAGCCCAGAAGTACTTTCTTTTATGAAAAGTTTTGGTGAGGATGTACTCGGTAAAGGTGTCGTTGAAGCGAAGGATACACCTAATTTCATCGCAAACCGAATTGGCACATATGGCTTGCTTGTAACCGTTCGTGAAATGCTTAAAGGTGGATACAGCATCGGTGAAGTAGACTCCGTCACAGGTCCAATGATTGGCCGGCCGAAGAGTGCAACCTTCCGCACTCTTGATGTTGTGGGACTTGATACATTTATCCACGTTGCAAATAATGTTTACGAGCAAGTTGAAGGTGAAGAAAAAGATGTTTTCAATGTTCCTGATTTCATGAAAGCAATGCAGGAAAAAGGATGGCTTGGAAGTAAAACCGGTCAAGGGTTCTTCTTGAAAAAAGGCAAGGAAATTCTTGAATTAAACCCTGAAACACTTGAATACCAAGAGCGCAAGAAGCTTCAAACGCCAGTCACTGCATCCATTAAACAAGTCAAAGGTACAGCGAATAAGATTAAAACCCTTCTATATGCAGAAGATCGTGCTGGAAAGCTTTTATGGAATATTACAAGTCCGGCTCTCATCTATTCTGCGAATCTTCTAGGCGAAATCGCAGACGATATTGTCGCCATTGATGAGGCAATGAAATGGGGCTTCGGCTGGCAATTAGGTCCATTTGAAATGTGGGATGCAATCGGTCTCGAAAAATCTGTTGCTAAAATGGAAGCAGATGGTGTTGAAGTACCAGCATGGATTAAAGAAATGCTCTCAAACGGAAATACATCCTTCTATAAAACAGAAAATGGTACTGTTTCTTATTATCAAAATGGGGAATACAAAGCCATTAAGGTGAATCCGAAAAATATTCATATTAAAAAACTGAAAGAAACAAATGGCGTCATTAAGAAAAACAGTGGGGCTAGTTTAATAGATTTAGGTGATGATGTCGCCTTATTAGAATTCACATCACCCAATAATGCAATTGGTTTCGATATTATTCAGATGATCAATTACTCCATAGAAGAAGTGGCGAAAAACTATAAAGGCTTAGTCATCGGAAACCAGGCGAAAAACTTCTGTGTTGGTGCAAACCTTGCGATGATCTTAATGGAAGCACAGGATGATAATTTTTATGATATTGACCTTGTTGTACGTAATTTCCAACAAGCGATGATGAATATCAAATATAGTGAAAAGCCGGTAGTGGTAGCACCATTTGGTATGACCCTTGGTGGAGGAGCAGAAATCTGTTTACCGGCGGCGAAAATTCAAGCCTCAAGCGAAACGTACATGGGGCTAGTTGAAGTAGGTGTTGGTGTGATTCCTGGTGGTGGTGGTAACAAGGAACTTTATATCAACCATCTTCAAGGAATGCCTACAGGAGTAGAAGTTAACCTTCAAAATGTTGCAAATAAAGTATTCGAAACAATCGCAATGGCAAAGGTTTCTACTTCAGCTGAAGAAGCTCGAACAAATAACTTCTTAACAAAAGAAGACGGTATCACCATTAACAGTGATCACCTTATCTATGATGCAAAACAATCTGTATTAGCATTATCCGCACAAGGCTATAAGGCTCCAGTGCGTAAGAAAGTACCAGTGGTTGGTGAAACAGGCTATGCAACTCTCCTTTTAGGTGCACAAGCAATGAAATATTCAGGCTATATTTCAGACCATGATCTTAAGATTGCGAAGAAGCTTGCATGGGTTATAGCAGGTGGTAATGTTCCATATGGTACCGAGGTTGATGAGCAATACTTACTTGACTTAGAACGTGAAGCATTCCTAAGCCTTGTTGGTGAACCAAAGACACAGCAAAGAATGCAACACATGCTAGTAAAAGGAAAACCGTTACGTAACTAAACATACATGCTTGAAGGAGATTGAAATCTTCAATCTCCTGCTGCGGTTAAAAAGTTAGGAGGGAATGTATTGAGAGAAGCAGTCATCGTTGCCGGAGCGAGAACCCCGGTTGGAAAAGCGAAAAAAGGAACCCTTGCAAACGTAAGACCAGATGATTTAGGAGCATTAGTTGTCAAAGAAACATTAAGGCGTGCAGGGAATTATGAAGGAAATATTGATGATTTAATCATAGGATGTGCCATGCCTGAGGCAGAACAAGGCTTAAATATGGCACGAAATATTGGAGCCTTAGCAGGACTACCGCATACAGTTCCAGCAATCACTGTGAATCGTTATTGTTCTTCAGGACTTCAATCAATTGCCTATGCTGCAGAAAAAATTATGCTGGGTCACTCGGATACGGCTATTGCGGGTGGAGCAGAGTCGATGAGTTTAGTCCCAATGATGGGTCATGTGGTTCGCCCTAATGCAAAGCTTGCTGAAACAGCACCTGAATACTATATGGGGATGGGTCACACTGCTGAACAAGTTGCAGTCAAGTATGGTGTTAGCCGTGAAGACCAAGATGCTTTTGCAGTAAGAAGTCACCAAAAAGCGGCAGCTGCTATTAAGGCAGGTAAATTTGTAGATGAGATTGTTCCAGTGGACGTTACTCTTCGACAAGTTGAATCCAATCATAAATTGGTAGAAAAGCATGTTCAATTCTCACAGGATGAAGGGGTACGTGAAGATACGAATCTTGAAGTATTAGCAAAATTAAGACCAGCATTTTCAGTGACTGGTTCAGTTACTGCAGGTAATGCATCACAAACGAGTGATGGTGCAGCAGCAGTCATGGTGATGGATCGTGAAAAAGCGACTAGCTTAGGATTAACACCATTCGTGAAATTTAGATCGTTTGCTGTAGCAGGGGTACCACCTGAAGTAATGGGAATCGGTCCAGTAGCAGCCATTCCAAAAGCGCTCAAAATGGCAGGTCTGGAGCTTTCTGATATTGGCTTATTTGAATTAAATGAGGCCTTTGCATCTCAATCACTTCAAGTTATTCGTGAGCTTGGTCTTGATGAAGAAAAAGTAAATGTAAACGGTGGCGCAATTGCACTAGGGCATCCACTTGGTTGTACGGGAGCGAAATTAACACTTACATTAATGCATGAAATGAAGCGTCGCAACGTACAATTTGGTGTTGTAACAATGTGCATCGGTGGCGGAATGGGAGCAGCTGGGGTATTTGAATTACTGGCTTAAAATTTATGGCTAGCCAAAAGGTTAGCCTTTGATAAAACTATTTTTAGGGGGAAACAATATGTCAAATGCAACTGATAAAGTCGTTCTAGGTGGAGGATTTTTAATCGAAGACCTTGAAGCAGACCGTGTCTTTACACCGGAAGATTACACAGACGAGCATAAAATGATTGCAAAAACAACTGAGGACTATATAGCGAATGAGGTTCTGCCTCAGGTTGAACATCTTGAAAACCATGAGTTTGATCGTTCTGTTAAATTACTAAAAAGCGCAGGAGATCTTGGACTTTTAGGTGTAGACGTGCCAGAGGAGTATGGTGGTCTAGGACTAGACAAAGTAAGCTCCGCATTAATAGCTGAAAAAATGGCAAGAGCAGGTGGCTTCTCCATTTCTCACGGAGCACATGTTGGAATTGGATCTCTTCCAATTGTTCTTTTTGGTAATGAAGAGCAAAAGCAAAAATACCTTCCTAAATTAGCAACAGGTGAGTTGCTGGCAGCATATGCCTTAACAGAGCCTGGTTCAGGATCTGATGCACTAGGTGCAAAGACCACTGCTAAATTAAATGCAGAAGGAACACATTATGTCCTAAATGGTGAAAAGCAATGGATTACAAACGCAGGTTTTGCTGATGTATTTATTGTATATGCAAAAATTGATGGCGATAAATTCTCTGCATTCATTGTTGAACGCGAGTATCCAGGAGTTTCTACAGGTGCAGAAGAAAAGAAAATGGGAATCAAAAGCTCATCTACCCGTACATTAATTCTTGAAGATGCCCATGTACCGTTCGAAAATCTTTTAGGAGAAGTTGGTAGAGGGCACGTTATCGCATTTAATATTTTAAACATTGGCCGTTATAAGCTAGGTGTTGGTGCGGTTGGTGGAGCCAAGAGTGCATTCGAACTTGCGGTTAAATACGCCAATCAACGTCAGCAATTCAAAACGCCAATTTCAAAATTTGGTTTAATCCAAGAAAAATTGGCGAACATGGCAACAAAAATTTATGCTGCTGAATCTAGCGTGTACCGTACGGTTGGATATTTTGAGGACCGTATGGGTCAATTATCAGAAGAAGAAGTGAAAAATGGTAAGGAAGTAGCTAAGTCAATTGCCGAATATGCAATTGAGTGCTCCATCAATAAATTCTTTAACACAGAGGTATTGGACTATGTAGTGGATGAAGGGGTTCAAATCCATGGTGGATACGGTTTTATGCAGGAATATGAAATTGAAAGAGCATATCGTGATTCACGTATTAACCGAATCTTCGAGGGAACGAATGAGATCAACCGCTTATTAGTACCCGGAACCTTCCTTCGTAAGGCATTAAAGGGAGAATTACCTTTACTTGAAAAAGCAACTCAGCTTCAAGAAGAGCTTATGATGCTAATGCCTGAAGAGGTGGGTGAAGGTGTTCTTGAACAAGAGAAATACCTCGTTCGTAATGCGAAGAAGATTGGATTAATGATTGCGGGTCTTGCTGCACAAAAATTTGGTCCAAAGCTAGAAAAAGAACAAGAGATCCTAGCAAATATTGCAGATATCGCTGCAAATATTTATGCGATGGAATCAGTTGTTCTCCGTACTGAAAAAGCAATCAATAAATTAGGCGAAGATAGGAATCAGCAAAAGATCCTTTACACACAAGTATTTGTTCAAGAAGCATTCAATGAAATTGAAGCACATGCAAAAGAAACACTTGTTGCAACAGAGGAAGGCGACGTATTGCGTATGATGATATCGGCTTTGCGTAAGTTAACACGCTTTACTCCTGTGAATGTGATTGCGAAGAAACGAGAAATTGCAGCAACCCTAATCGAGGCAGAAAAATACACTGTGTAATAAAATTCTTCTGAAGAAGCTCCTATCTACATGGGGGCTTTTTTATGTGAAAAATGAAGGTTTTTTCTTTTCTTTGCAGGATAAACTGGAATTGAGTCGAAATTAATCAATGGAAATATCGAATAATTTTTAATTCAAAATTGAATATGATAAAATATTCAATGTGGCTAGGCTAGCTCCAGCGCCTAGCCCCTCGAGCTCATAAGCCAATCCGTCAAGAATGATAAAAGGCATCATTCTCGCCGGCTTTTCTTATGCTTGTCGGACTTGCACAGGACAAGGAAGGCTTCGACAGCATAAACATCGCACGAAGAAAATGCACCGCATTTTCGAGGATGTGCTGACTTCGACGTTTGCCACAGGACGTGGCAGTAGTTAGTCGATGTTCCATTCAAGGCGCTTGCGCTTTTTAATTAAGGTGGTGAGAAGATGACATTAACATTTTATTGGTATCCGAAATGTGGAACCTGTCGAAAAGCGAAAAAATGGCTGGAAGAACATCAAGTTGCCTTTGAGGAAATACATATTGTAGAAAATCCACCATCCAAAGAGCAGTTAAAAGAAATGTATCAAAAGAGTGGATTGGAGTTAAAGAAATTCTTCAATACAAGTGGTCAAAAATATCGTGAACTTGGGCTAAAGGATAAAGTGAGTTCTGCTTCTGAGGATGAATTGCTAGAGCTACTTGCATCTGATGGAATGCTAATAAAGCGCCCGCTCACTACGGATGGGAACAAGGTCACGGTTGGATTTAATGAGGCGAAATTTGAAGAGACTTGGGCAAAATAACCCGGATGAAAGACCTTTTTAAGGACTTTTACATAAACATTTTGTTGGGAAAACTCAACGAAATGAGTAAAACATATTTCATAAATTCGAATTAAATGGAGGGTACAAAATGAGCACACCTAAAGAATTACGTTATTCTGAAGAACATGAATGGGTGAAAGTCGAAGGAAATAAAGTACGTATCGGAATTACAGATTTCGCACAATCTGAATTAGGTGATATCGTATTCGTTGAACTTCCTGAGGTTGGCGACGAAATCCAAGCTGACGAGCCATTCGGAAGTGTTGAGTCTGTAAAAACTGTATCTGAGCTTTATGCACCAATAAGTGGTAAAGTTGTTGAGATTAACGAAGACCTTGATGACAGCCCAGAATTCGTAAACGAATCTCCATATGAAAAAGCGTGGATGATTGTTGTTGAACCCGCAAATGCCGGAGATGTAGAGAACTTAATGACAGCTGAGCAGTACGAAGAAATGATCAAAGAAGACTAATTTCTCTTGATGAACCATGGTAGGAAGTTTCCCTATTCATGGTTCTTTTTTTGATTAGTTATGAATGTTTAGGACACCATATAAATAAGGATAAAGGGCGTGGCAGTGGTGATTTTTCCACTGCCTTTTTTTGACTCAGCTGCGTAAATAATTCACCAAACCATAATCTTCTCTATAAAATGAAGGAAAAGCGGTTGTACACAACGAATAGTTGGTATAAGCGCATAATAATGTAACTCGAAGACAGGTGATAAAATGGTGGCTTTTGACGATATAGACAAAGTAATCATAGTTGAGGGGAGAACAGACAAAAAGAAGGTCGAAACGGTTGTGAATGAACCTGTTGAAATCATTTGTACAAATGGAACGATTAGTATTTCGAAACTTGATGAATTAATTGAACGTTTATTTAATAAAGATGTATATATTTTAGTGGATGCTGATAGTGCCGGTAATAAGCTAAGAAAACAATTTAAACGTGAATTTCCTGAAGCAAGGCATTTGTTTATCGATAAAACATATCGCGAGGTTGCGACAGCCCCTGAACAGCATATTGCAACAGTACTTCTTTCGGCAAACATAGATGTTCATGCAGAATTTTTATTGTAGTAAGTGTGAATCATATATACTTTCTAAAAATCATGCTACAATAATAAGCAATTAAGGATGTAAAGGGTTGGTTGTAGTAAAGATGAAAGAGTGGAATGAACAAGAAATTGAAACCAAACTCTCTGATGCGGAGGAGTTTTGGCTTTATTTATATACACCGATGTGCGGAACCTGCCAAGTGGCATCAAAAATGATCACGGTAGTTGATGAATTACTTACTAATGTAAACATTGGAAAAAGTGATCTCAATTATTTACCCGGGAAAGCAATGGAATGGCAAATCGAGAGTGTCCCTTGTTTAATGCATCTCAAAGACGGGAAAGTGACAAAAAAATACTATGCTTTCCACTCGGTTCCATATCTGCTTGAAATACTATCAAAACACTAACAACGCTACCTTAGCGTTGTTTTTTTATTGCAATTTTTGTGAAAAGTTGTATGATATTTAGGGAATCGAAGTAAATAGAACTTAGGGAGCACATATGAGCAGCATAGTTACTGGATGGAAAGCACAATACAAATCATACAATCAAAATATTAAACTATTTATTTTTACGACTATTTTTACACAGCTCGGCATGGGTATGTTCACGATCATGTATAACTTCTATGTTCGAGAACTGGGCTATTCTGAGCAAACTAATGGAACAATCATTGCCATGACTGCTTTGGCATCGGCCATTATTCTCGTACCCGCAGGTCTTATGAGTGACAAATTTGGAAGAAAAAAAGTGATGTTGCTGGGTATGGCTGTTTCAACAATCGCATTCTTTGCAAGAAGTATCCTAGATGTTGAACAGCTACTCGTAGCGACAGCATTTTTAACTGGTTTGTCAACGGCCTTTATTCAGGTTTCTGGTATCCCATGGCTTGCGGAAAACTCAACCGCTAAGCAAAGGGTTCATCTCTTTAGCTTTCATTCAGCAATCATGATGGGTGCCCAGGTGGTTGGAAACATTGCAGGTGGAGCATTGTCTGATGCATTTCAATTTATATTTCATATAAGTGGACTTTGGAGCGTAAGAATCACGCTTTTAATTGCAACGATAATCTATGTTGTAGGAATTCTACCAATACTTAAAATGAATGAACAGCGGAGACAACCGGAGATTAAACCAGTAGAATCCTTTGGTCAAAAATTAAAAACAAATAAATCGCAAATTAAACTTATTGCTCTGTTTGCCTTTGCACAGATGATTATCGGGTTTGGTTCTGGATTAGTTATACCATACCTGAATTTGTATTTTGCAGATCGCTTTCTAGCTAGTAATACGATAATAGGTTTAATACTCTCATTAGGGCAAGCAGCAACAGCAATTGCGATGATTATTGGACCCTACATTGTAAGTAAGGTGGGAGAGGTTCGCGCAGTCGTTTATTTGCAATTATCATCGCTTCCTTTCCTTTTACTCACAGGGTATACTGAAAATCTTTATATAGCCGCTATCGCATTTTTATTTAGGCAAGCATTAATGAATGCGGGTAACCCAATCCAAGCATCACTTGTAATGGGACGTGTAAATGATTCAATGAAGGGTCTTGCTAATTCAGTGAATCAAATGGTATTTTCATTAGGGTGGGCATTAATGGGACCTGTATCGACCTCAATTGTGATGCTGCATGGCGCATATTGGGGGTATGCTTATGTGTTTACAATCACGTCTGTCTTGTATTTAATTGGATCACTTTATTTCCTATTTGTTTTCAGTAGAAAATCTTTTCGTGATGAAGAAAAACCACTTGCAAAAATATCATGACATGACATATTTCCCAGGAGTTCCGAAATATAAAATAAACGCAGAATTTAAAATTGCTTATTTTTTCTAAAAATTCCTATTGACTTATAATAGATAAAGAGTTAGCATGATAGTATTCAATTAAAGTATTAAAATTTCATATTAATCTTATCAAGAGTGGCGGAGGGAATGGCCCTATGAAGCCCGGCAACCGGTTAATTTACACGGTGCTAAATCCATCAGACTTTTTTGTCTGAAAGATAAGAAGAGAACCGATTACACACCCTCTTCTTATCGAAGAGGGTTTTTAATTATATACAAAAAGGGAGAGATTCAAGTGAGTGAAAAACAAAAGAATTATAGACCAGAAACAATTGCGGTACATGGAGGACTTGAAGCAGATCCAGTAACAGGAGCAAGAGCAGTACCAATCTATCAATCAAATGCATTTAAATTTAATACAACCGAACATGCAGCAAATCTATTTGGTCTAAAGGAAAATGGTTATATTTATACTCGTATCCATAACCCAACAACAACTGTTTTTGAAGAAAGAGTTGCACAATTAGAGGGTGGAGTTGGTGCGTTAGCAGTTTCAAGTGGTATGGCTGCGATTACAACAGCTATTTTGAATATTGCGGGTGCAGGGGATGAGATTGTATCTGCTTCTACACTTTATGGTGGAACTTATAATCTATTCGCTAACACACTTCCTAAATATGGAATTAAGACTCATTTGGTAGAACCAACAAATCCGGAAAACTTCCGTCAAGCGATTACTCCGAATACAAAAGCAATCTTTGCCGAAACAATCGGAAACCCAAGCTTAGATATCCTCGATATTGAAGCTGTAGCAAATATTGCTCATGAAGCAGGAATTCCTTTAATTATTGATAATACATTCGCAACGCCATATCTATGCCGCCCAATCGAGCACGGGGCTGACATTGTTGTTCATTCTGCTACAAAATGGTTGTTAGGTAATGGAACAACAATGGGTGGAATTATTGTTGATGGTGGTAAATTTGATTGGAATTCACCAAAATTCCCTGGATTTACAACACCAGATCCAAGCTACCATGATTTAGTCTATGCTGATGCGTTAGGACCTGTTGCTTATATCATTAAAGCAAGAGTTCAACTTCTTCGTGATATTGGTCCGGCATTAAGCCCATATAATGCATTCCAATTTACGTTAGGTCTTGAAACTTTACACGTTCGTATGAAGGAGCATATTGCAAATACGAAAAAGGTTGTTTCATATCTTAAAAACCATCCTGGAGTTGAATGGGTATTGTATCCAGGTGAAGACAATCACCCTAACAAACAATTAGCTGATAAATACCTACCAAAAGGTGCAGGTTCAGTCATTATATTTGGTATTAAAGGTGGAAGAGAAGCTGGTGAGAAGCTAATTAATAATGTTGAGCTTTGGTCGCATGTTGCAAACGTCGGTGACGCGAAAAGCTTAATCATTCACCCAGCAAGTACAACACACCAACAATTAAGTCCTGAAGATTTAAAATTGTCTGGTGTTAGTGAGGATTTAGTTCGCTTATCTGTTGGAATTGAAAATATTGAAGATATTTTAGAGGATTTAGAACAAGCCATTAAAGTTGCAAATGGAACAAGTTCAGTTTTACCATTGCCAACTGTGTAAGAATTAGGACATTCGTCATCTTTTTTCCATTGACACCTTACCAACCAGGTGATAAGATAACTTTCGAGTGTTTAGTACGATAAACAAGTAAATAATCTAGTTACTCTTATTTAGAGTGGTGGAGGGATGTGCCCGATGAAACCCAGCAACCGTCAACTTACGTTGAAAAGGTGCCAATTCACACAAAGCAAAAGCTTTGGAAGATGAGAGGAAGGAATCACTAAATTTGGCCTTTCTGCTCTTTTTTTGCAGAAAGGCTTTTATTTTATTTGCCGATTCTTTGTTACAGCTTTAATTATTTACGATATCGCATAAACTAAGCATAGTTTTCTGTGGATAGAAGGTGTAACTACGTGATAACACTAAAAAATGTTAAGAAGATATATAAAACCAAAACAAATTCCGTTACAGCCGTTAACAATGTAGATTTGGAAATCAATGAAGGTGAAATCTTTGGAATTATTGGGTACAGTGGTGCCGGTAAAAGCTCGCTTATTCGTTTGCTGAATGGACTCGAAACTCCGACTGAAGGAACGGTTTCAGTTGCCGGCCATGATATCACCTCCATTAAAGGAAAAGCATTACGTAACGCTCGTCAAGAAATAAGCATGATCTTTCAGCACTTTAACCTTTTATGGTCGCGAACTGTGAGAGAAAACATTTCATTTCCACTTGAAATTGCAAAAGTTCCAAGTGCTAAACGGGAAGAACGTGTTACAGAGCTTATTAAGCTGGTTGGTTTAGAAGGAAGAGAAGATGCATATCCTTCACAGCTCAGTGGTGGTCAAAAGCAAAGGGTCGGGATAGCCCGAGCACTTGCTAATAACCCGAAAGTTTTGCTCTGTGATGAAGCAACATCTGCACTAGACCCCCAAACGACTGACTCGATATTGGAATTACTAGTTGATATCAATGAACGTTTGGGATTAACGATTGTGTTAATTACCCATGAAATGCATGTGATTCGTAAAATCTGCCACCGTGTTGCTGTTATGGAAAATGGAGCGATTGTCGAGCAAGGACGAGTATTGGATGTCTTTAAAAAGCCTCAAGCCGCTATAACAAAACGTTTCGTACAGCAAGTGACAGAGCCTGAGGAAACAAAAGAAATGATTGAGCATTTGCTTGAACATTATCCAAATGGAAAAGTGGTTCAACTCACTTTTGTTGGGGAAGATGCAGAAAAACCATTAATCACTACTTTAATCCGAGACTTTAAAGTTGAAGTGAATATTTTACAAGGAAAAATTTCACAAACCCAAAATGGATCTTATGGAACATTATTTATTCATATAGCTGGCGAACTGAATGAAGTCACTTCAGCCATTGAATTTATTCGGGAACAACGAGTAGAAGCTGAGGTGATTGAAAATGCTTGAACAATTCCAAGAACTACTTAAATGGGAAAAACAGGTTAAAGATTATCAAGCATTGAATTGGGGGAATCTTTGGGAAGCAACTTTAGAGACCTTATATATGACCGCAATCTCAGTGTTAGCGACTTTTATCATAGGTCTATTTTTAGGCTTAGTCCTCTTTTTAACGGATAAAGGGAATGCATGGGAAAATACTGTAGTAAATCGAATTGTATCAGCTTTTGTTAATATTTTTCGATCCATACCATTTATTATCCTTATTGTATTATTAATACCTTTTACCAAAATTGTAATGGGTTCAATGCTAGGACCGAATGCTGCATTGCCATCATTAATTATAGGTTCAGCGCCGTTTTACGCAAGAATGGTTGAAATTGCATTACGTGAAATCGATAAAGGTGTTATTGAGGCTTCTCATTCTATGGGAGCAACAAATTCAACAATCATCTTTAAAGTATTAATACCTGAATCACTACCAGCCTTAATATCAGGGATCACGGTTACTGCAATTTCATTAGTAAGCTTTACAGCTATGGCTGGTGTTATCGGTGCCGGTGGTTTAGGTCATTTTGCTTACCTATATGGTTTCCAAAGTAACAAACCAGTCATTACATTTATAGCAACTGTAGCAATCTTAATTTTGGTATTTATCATTCAATTTATTGGTGATTACTATACAAAACATACAGACAAGAGATAACAGGAGGAACATAACATGAAAAAACTTATTTCATTACTCTTAATTGGACTTCTTTCATTATTAGTTGCTTGTGGTACAAGTGATAATGATAATGCTGGAGAAGGCGGTACAAATGAAGCAGACCAAAATAAAAAGCTAGTCGTGGGAGCATCCGCGGTTCCGCATGCAGAAGTGCTTGAGCAAGCAAAACCTTTATTAAAGGAAAAAGGAATTGACCTTGAAATTGAAGTGTTTACAGACTACATTTTACCGAACGTCGCACTTCATGAAAAAGAACTAGATGCAAACTATTTCCAAACACCAGGTTATTTAGAATTACAATTAGAGGACAATCCAAATTTTGATTTTGTAAGTGTTGGGGAAATTCATAAAGAGCCAATTGGAATTTATTCTAAAAAATATAGTAGTTTAAATGAGCTTCCAGATGGAGCAAAAATTATCATGAGTAACTCATTTAGTGACCACGGTCGTATTTTACCGATTTTTGAAAGAGAAGGTGTCATTAAACTTAAAGAGGGTGTTGGTAACCAAGCAAGAGTTGAAGACATCGTCGAAAATCCAAAAAATCTAGATTTCTCTACATTGATTGAAGCAAAACTTCTTGCTACTTCATTTGAAAATGGTGAAGGCGACGCAGTTGTAATTAACACAAACTACGCACTTGAAGGTGGCGTAAATATCGCGGAGGATGGCATTGCCTTTGAAGGAGACGATGTGGTTCCTGCAAACCTAGTCGTTGTTAACAAAGGTGACGAAGACCGTGAGGAAATTAAAGCATTAGTTGAAGTATTAAAATCTGATGAAATTCAAAAATTCATCGAAGAAAAATATGCTGGTGCGGTTACTACAGTAAAATAATGTTAAGGAAGGAAGCTTGCCAATTGGTAAGCTTCTTTTCAATTTTTGACTATTTGCGAGGAATTCTAAGGAATCAGCCTTAATTGTATATCAAGTGTTCATCATTATACATTTACAGCTTAATAAGAAGGGGCAGCTTAAAATATTGCAATTTCTCGTCTTTGAGGTAAAAAGCTGAGGGTGTTACCATTATAACTGTGTAAAGATAACACGATAAAAATGAAGGGATTGGTTCATTATCAATCGAATCCGTTTAAATTATACGGGCGAAATGGAAAAGGCAATGCATCAAGCACATGGGATTGGCTATGAGGATTACTGTCGAAAGTTTAAGGAACGTATGCGGGTGGAGAAAAACCGTGAACAAGAATATAAACAAGGTCAAATGCTTGTTGCTCAAATTGATGGTAGAATTCATACCTAAAAAGATAAGAATTATAATCAAACTCAGTGCTATGACACTGGGTTTTTATAATGGATACTTTCTTATCGAATGAATTCACCTTATGTGTGAAAAATAAACGGTGAGCGATAAGGCCTAAAATATGCGTTAATCCCCTTCTTCCTTACATATCCCATTAATTTATGTTATCTTAGTGATGGACAAGTTTTAAGGAAAAAATAAAGATATTAGAACTTATTCATATTCTCAAAAAGAGATTGAAATTCACAGTTAATATTCAATCCGCTCATTGTCAAAAATGTAATCTTATTAGCAATGTGTAAAGGTTGATATCACTTTGAATTTGTTATAAGATTGTAATGAGAATAAAATGAGAATAAAGTTTTGACTTAATTTGTCAACACTATACAAAATATTTTTTGTCTAATGGAGGTAGTAGTTATGGCAGGATCTACTTTAGTAATAAAGGATCTTCATGTCGAAATTGAAGGCAAGGAGATTTTAAAAGGAGTAAACCTTGAAATAAACGGCGGTGAAATTCACGCAATCATGGGACCGAATGGTACAGGTAAATCAACTTTATCATCTGCAATCATGGGTCATCCTAAATATGAGGTTACAAGTGGTAGCGTTACTTTAGATGGTGAAGATGTATTAGAAATGGAAGTTGATGAGCGTGCACGTGCTGGTCTTTTCCTAGCTATGCAATATCCAAGTGAAATCAGTGGTGTTACAAATGCTGAATTCCTTCGTTCTGCAATTAATGCACGTCGTGAAGAAGGCGATGAAATTTCACTAATGAAATTCATCCGTACAATGGATAAAAACATGGAATACTTAGAAATGGATCCTGACATGGCTCAACGTTATCTAAACGAAGGCTTCTCAGGTGGAGAAAAGAAACGTAATGAAATCCTACAATTAATGATGATTGAGCCTAAGATTGCAATCCTTGATGAGATTGACTCAGGACTTGATATCGATGCATTGAAGGTCGTTTCTAATGGAATCAATAAAATGCGCGGAGAAGAGTTTGGTTGCTTAATCATCACTCACTACCAACGCTTACTTAACTATATTACACCGGATAAAGTGCATGTTATGATGCAGGGACGTATTGTAAAATCTGGTGGTCCAGAGCTTGCGCAACGTCTAGAAGCAGAAGGATATGATTGGATCAAGAAAGAACTAGGAATTGAAGATGAAACTGTAGGTCAAGAAGCGTAAGCGTTAGGAGGATTACTATGACAATCGATACGAAATTACCATTTGATAAAGATTATGTCAGGGGTTTTTCGTCTACTCTTGGTGAACCAAGTTGGCTACAGGAACTTCGCTTACAGGCTCTTGAAAAAGCAGAAGACCTTCCAATGCCAAGACCAGATAAAACAAAAATTGACAAATGGAACTTTACTCAATTTGCTAACCATGTTGTGGAAAGTGCTCCATATAACTCAATTGACGAATTACCTGAAGAAATCAAATCATTAATTCATGTTGAAGAAGAAAAGAATATATATATTCAACGTAATAATACACCAGCTTTTATCTCTCTTACAGAAAATGTAAAAGCAAGTGGCGTTATTTTTACAGATATTCATACAGCTGCTCGTGAACATGGAGACCTTCTTCAAAAATACTTTATGACAGAAGCGGTTAAGGTTGACGAACACCGTCTTACTGCATTGCATGCAGCATTAGTTAATGGTGGTGCATTTGTATATGTTCCTAAAAATGTAGAGGTTTCTGTTCCACTACATTCAGTATTTATTCAAGAAAATGGTGAAGTGGCCACTTTTAACCATGTAATTGTTGTGGCAGAAGATAATAGTTCTGTTACTTATGTTGAAAACTATATTTCAACTACAGACTCTGCAAATACTGTTGTTAATATTGTGTCTGAGGTTATTGCGGGTAGCAATGCGAAGGTAACATATGGTGCTGTAGATGCCTTAGCAACAGGAAATACAACTTTTGTAACTCGTCAAGGTGTAATCGGCCGTGATAGTAAAATCGAATGGGCTCTTGGACTGATGAATGATGGTGATACGATCTCAGAAAATATCACGAATTTAGTTGGTGACGGATCCTACGCAGATACGAAGACAGTGGTTGTCGGTCGTGGCGAACAAAAGCAAAACTTCACTACAAGAATCACTCACTATGGTAAAAATTCAGAAGGCTATATTTTGAAGCATGGTGTTATGAAGGACAGCGCAAGCTCGATCTTTAATGGTATTGGGCATATTGAACATGGTGCTGCCAAATCAAATGCGGAACAAGAGTCTAGAGTATTGATGCTTAGCGAAAAAGCTCGTGGAGATGCAAACCCAATTTTACTTATTGACGAAGATGATGTAACAGCAGGTCACGCCGCATCTGTTGGTAGGGTTGACCCAGTACAATTATATTATTTAATGAGTCGTGGAATTCCGCAGAAGGAAGCTGAACGCTTAGTTATCCATGGATTCCTTGCACCAGTTGTTAACCAACTTCCAATCGAAGGTGTTAAAAAGCAACTAGTTGAGGTAATCGAAAGGAAAGTAAGATAATGAATATCCAAGATATTCGTTCAATGTTCCCTATCTTAGATCAAGAGGTTAATGGAAAACCTCTTGTCTATTTGGACAGTGCTGCTACATCACAAAAACCTGTTACTGTTATCGAAACGATTGATCGCTACTATCGTGAATATAATTCAAACATACACCGCGGGGTTCATACCCTTGGTACAAGAGCAACGGATGCTTTTGAAAATGCTCGTGAAAAGGTTCGTAAATTCATCAATGCATCCTCTATTCAGGAGGTTATTTTCACCCGTGGAACAACTACTGCAATCAATACGATTGCTGCAAGCTATGGGCGTGATAATCTTAAAGAGGGCGATGAAATTGTCATTACCTACATGGAGCACCATGCCAATATTATTCCTTGGCAGCAAATTGCAAAACGCACAGGTGCAACATTAAAGTATATTCCTCTTCAAGAGGATGGGTCAATTGATCTAAAGGATGTTGAAGCTACTGTTACAAATCAAACCAAGATTGTATCAGTCATGATGGTTTCGAATGTTCTAGGAGCAATCAACCCTATAAAAGAAATTACCGAAATTGCACACCGTAACGGAGCAATCATGGTTGTTGATGGTGCACAAGCCGCTCCACATATGAAAATTGATGTGAAGGACCTCGATTGTGATTTCCTTGCTTTTTCAGGTCATAAAATGTGTGGACCAACCGGTATTGGTGTCCTTTATGGAAAGAAAGCACTACTTGAAAAAATGGAGCCAGTTGAAACTGGTGGTGAAATGATTGATTTCGTTGACCTTTACGAATCGACATGGAAAGAGCTTCCCTGGAAATTTGAAGCAGGAACATTGAACATCGCTGGAGCAATTGGATTAGGTGCAGCAATTGACTTTTTAGAGGAAATTGGACTTGATCAAATCCTAGAGCATGAGCATCATTTAGCAAATTATGCAATGGAACGAATGTCACAGGTTGAGGGTCTAACGATTTATGGACCAAAACATCGTGCAGGACTCGTAACCTTTAATATTGATGACGTTCATCCACATGATGTATCGACAGTTTTAGATGCGGAAGGTATCGCTGTAAGAGCAGGTCACCACTGTGCACAGCCGTTAATGAAATGGTTAAAGGTATCAGCTACCGCTCGTGCAAGTTTTTACCTATATAATACAGAAGAAGAAATTGATAAACTAGTTGAAGGACTCATAAAAACAAAGGAGTATTTCAGCAATGGATTCTAACATAAACCTTGATACCTTGTACCGACAGGTGATAATGGATCATTATAAAAAGCCAAGAAATCGTGGTGTTATTCAAGAAGGTGCGTTAACAATCGACATGAATAACCCGACTTGTGGGGACCGTATTCATCTTACTTTAAAAGTTGATGATGATGGTGTCGTTCAAGACGCAAAATACGACGGTGAGGGATGTTCCATCTCAATGTCATCCGCTTCCATGATGACTCAAGCGATTAAAGGCAAAAAAATTGAAGATGCATTAAAAATGTCACAAATCTTCTCAGAAATGATGCTAGGAAAAGAACATGATGATAGCATTGATTTAGGAGACATTGAAGCACTTCAGGGCGTTTCAAAATTCCCTGCGCGTATTAAATGTGCAACATTAGCATGGAAAGCAATGGAAAAGGGATTTGAGAACGAACAAAACGAATCGTGAGTGATCTCTCGTAGCATATTACGAGGGTTCCTTACAAAGAATGGAGTGAAGTAGAATGGCAAAGAAAATGCCTGAAATCGGCGATTATAAATATGGCTTTGCAGATAAAGACGTTTCCATCTTCCGTTCAAAACGTGGTTTAACTAAAGAAATTGTTGAAGAAATTTCCCGCATGAAGGAAGAGCCTCAATGGATGTTAGACTTCCGTCTTAAATCCTTGGAGCATTTCTACAGCAAACCAATGCCACAATGGGGTGGAGACTTAAATAGCTTAAACTTCGATGAGATTACGTATTACGTAAAACCATCTGAGAAGTCTGAAAAATCATGGGATGAAGTACCTGAAGAAATCAAAGCTACATTTGATAAATTAGGTATTCCAGAAGCTGAACAAAAATACCTTGCCGGTGTTTCTGCGCAGTACGAATCAGAGGTTGTATACCACAACATGAAGGAAGACCTTGAAGATCTTGGAATCGTCTTTAAGGATACAGATTCAGCTCTTAAAGAAAATGAAGAAATTTTCCGTGAGCATTGGGCAACTGTAATTCCTCCAACTGATAACAAGTTTGCTGCATTGAACTCAGCTGTTTGGTCTGGTGGCTCATTCATCTACGTACCACCTGGTATCAAAGTTGATACACCACTTCAAGCTTACTTCCGTATCAACTCTGAAAACATGGGTCAATTTGAGCGTACATTGATTATCGTTGATGAAGGTGCAAGCGTACACTATGTTGAAGGTTGTACAGCACCTGTATACACAACTAACTCACTTCACAGTGCGGTAGTTGAGATTATTGTTAAAAAAGATGCGTATTGCCGTTATACGACCATTCAAAACTGGGCAAACAATGTTTACAACCTAGTTACAAAACGTACTGTTGTTGAAGAAAATGGAACAATGGAATGGATTGATGGTAATATCGGTTCTAGGTTAACTATGAAATACCCAGCATGTATCCTTAAAGGTGAAGGAGCTCGTGGTATGACACTTTCTATCGCGATCGCTGGTAAAGGCCAACACCAAGATGCTGGTGCAAAAATGCTGCATCTTGCGCCAAATACGACATCATCAATTGTCTCGAAATCAATTGCAAAACATGGCGGTAAAGTAACTTACCGTGGTGTTGTCCACTTTGGTCGAAGAGCAGAAGGTGCTCGTTCAAACATCGAATGTGATACATTAATTATGGATAATCAATCTACTTCTGATACAATCCCATATAATGAAATTCTAAATGATAATATTTCATTAGAGCACGAAGCGAAGGTATCAAAAGTATCTGAAGAACAATTATTCTATCTAATGAGCCGTGGTATTTCAGAACAAGAAGCGACTGAAATGATTGTAATGGGCTTCATCGAGCCATTTACAAAAGAGCTTCCAATGGAATACGCAGTTGAAATGAACCGCTTGATCAAGTTCGAAATGGAAGGTTCTATCGGATAATCTAAACACATGCAAACAACTCGTTTGAGAATTTCTCAAACGAGTTGTTTTTTTATTAATAAACTATTCTTCCTTTATCTGACCTCCAAAAATCTCTTATCATACCCCAATCTTTCAGAAGCTTCATTGGCTGCATTCATAACCTTTTTAGCGATATCCGGTACCTTATAATCCGGCATGCGTTGGAGAGGACCGACTACATTTATGGCAGAGATAACCCTTCCTGAATAATCACGAATGGGTGCTGACACGGATCTTGTCCCTTCTGTTAATTCCTCGGTGCTTATTGCATAGCCTCTTTCCCGGATCAACTTTAATTCATTCCGAAGCTCATCGGGATCTGTAATACTTTTACTTGTATAGGCATGTAACCCACGTTCGATTACTTTTTCAACAAGATTATTTTCTTCAAATGCAAGCAATACTTTCCCAGAGCTTGTGCAGTATGTTGGGTTTTTTCTCCCAAGGTGGGTGAGGATACGAACAGGATGACTGCATTCCTCCTTATGAATATAGATTGTGTCCAGACCATCCAGAATCGATAAATGTGCTGTTTCCCCTGTGTCATGCACTAATTTATGTAGTAGTGGGGCTGCTTCTTTATGAATTTCGAGGTGATTTGTAACAATCCCGCCTAGTGTTAATACGGATAATCCAAGTTTGTATTTTCCAGTCTTTTTATCTTTTACTACAAAACCTTCATGAGCAAGTGTAGTGAGCAAACGACTTACCGTACTTTTTGCCAGACCAAGTGATTCTGAGAGGTCACTAACCTTTTGTGTTGGTTCAAATGTAGAAAAGCTTTTAAGAATACGAAGTGCATTACTGACGGATGAGAGAATTTGTGGATTATTGGCTTTCTTAGACATGTTCCATTCCCCTTTCGTAAGCTGTTCCAAATAGAGGAACATATTCTTTTACTTTTAATATTAGTTATGTTCTAAATATTCTACCATTAAAGATTGGTAATGTATACCAAAAGAATGGTAGCGTATACAATAGAAGTGGTAATTTAAGTAATGGTGGGATTTATCCCAACAGCCTAGTTTAAAAAAATAAAAATTCAAATTTTTTAATTTTTTTTGATATTGTTCCACATAGAGGAAACTAACGCTTTTGTTTGCATTTTCAAACCCATATAATAATAACTAATTCAGGTATTTAGTCCTGTAAATCAAAAAGATATCTTTTTTTATAATGAATTATTTGAATAATGGGAATTACATAAAAAATGAAAGCGATTTCCATTGTGGGATAATTTATTCAAAATAAAAGAAAATTGGGGGTATGAAAAAATGACTTTATCAAATGCGAAACAAAAAGAAGTAGAACTTACTGAATTAGATTTGAAATTATCGAATGTTGCACACATCGGTCATGCATCAATCAACGTGACTAATCTAGAAAGATCTACGTGGTTTTTCACTGAGGTTTTGGGACTGCATGTCTCCGCGGAGGAAAAAGACAAGGTTTATCTACGAGCATGGCAGGACTGGGATCACCACACATTGGTTCTTCAAAAGTCAGACCAATCCGGTCTAGATCATTTTGGCTGGCGAGTTAATTCAGAAAAAGCATTATATGCATTTGAAAAAACATTAAAAGAAACAGGAACTGACTATAAGTGGATTGAAGGTGGTACGGAGCTTGGACAGGGAGATGCAATCAAATTCCACAGTCCTGCCGGAATTCCGGTTGAGCTTTACTGGGAAATGGAGAAGTATTCGAATCCACTAACTGCTTCCAAATTGCCAAGCCACCCAATGAAATACAGTGGAAAAGGTGCAGCGCCACGCCGTTTTGACCATGTGAATGTGATGGTGGATGATGTGGCAAAAGAACAAGAATGGTGGACTAATTTCCTTGGAATCCATCATCGCTACTATATCCAAAATGAAGCGGATGTTCGTCTTGGCTCTTGGCTGAGCAAAACAAATATTGCACATGAAATTGCACTTATGCGAAACAGTAATCAATCAGGGGCACTCCTGCACCACGTTGCTTATTTCTTGGATTCACCAGATGAATTACTGCGTGCACTTAATATCATGGCAGAAAATGACATCAAAATTGAGTGGGGACCAGGAAAACATGGTACAAGCGGGGCACAATTCCTATATGCTTTTGAGCCATCGGGCAACCGAGTTGAACTGTGGACAGGTGGCATGCTAATTTTTGCACCAGACTGGGAGCCGATTGAGTGGCAATCAGGAACAGGGCAATTTGGACTTGATATGTGGGGAAGCACACCACCAAAAAGCTATTTAACATATGGTACAGAAATTAAGAAATAAAAATGATAGTTTACTAGATTTTAAGAAAGGAGGTTTTGTTTTGACAAAAAAGTTACGTGTTGATTTTCATACACACATCATTTCAGAAGATTTCCCAGACCTGGCAGAAAAATATGCAGATGATCGATTTCCGACTCTTGAAATGACCTGCAGTTGTGGAGCTGAGATTAAGATACAGGGCAAAACTTTCAGGAAGATAACTGAGCAGACATGGGACCCTGAAAAGCGGATTGAAGACATGGATAAAGAAGGTGTGGATATCCAGGTACTGTCACCGATTCCAGTAACTTTTACCTACTGGTCAGATTCACAGGCTGGATTAGAGCTCGCCCAATCACAGAATAATTTTATCGCTTCTGTGGTAAAAAGGTATCCGGACCGATTTGTCGGAATGGGCACGGTTCCGCTGCAGGATGTGAAGCAGGCGATAGCTGAGATGGAAAGGGCTGTTAATGAACTGGGGCTTAAAGGGATTCAGATTGGTTCTAATGTTAACGGACTGAATCTCGATGACGATTCCCTATATCCTTTTTTTGAAGCAGCAGCAGAAATGAATGTTCCACTTTTCGTCCATCCATGGGCAACATTAGGACGAGAAAGGCTGCAACGGTTCAATTCAATGTATACAGTCGGAATGCCGTCAGAAACTGCGTTGGCAGCAGGAAGCATCATTATGAGTGGGATGCTGGACAAGCTGCCAAACCTTAAAATTTGCTTTGCCCATGGCGGTGGGTCTCTGCCTTATATCCTTCCAAGAATGGATAAAGGCTGGGAAGTCTGGCCGGATACTCGTAGTACAGAAAAACCTCCAAGCTTCTATGCAAAAAAACTGTATTATGATTCTCTCGTTTACGATCCGAATAATTTGAAGTTTATGATTGAACGTTTTGGAACAAAGCAAATTATTGCCGGATCTGATTATCCATTCCTGCTGCGCGAAAAGCCAGTCGGAAGGGTTATTGACAACCTTGAGGATATTTCAGAAGAGGATGCAAAATTAATGCTTGGACAAAATGCTTTGGATTTTCTTGGATTAAGTAAAAGGAACTCAGACTAAGAACGCCACATCCTGTGGAAACGTCTGAGTGACCAATATCGTGTTGGCCTAAAGCCTACTATTAAAAAGGGGGAAAGATGATGAAAAATTTTAAAAAGTTGTTAGGACTATTATTGGTTTTAGCCCTGGTTTTATTAAGTGCGTGTAGTGGCGGTAGCGGTGGTGACACTAAAGCAAATACAACTGGAAGCAAAGATGGGGAAGGAGAAGGCGAAGGAGAAACGATTAAAATTGGTTTTGTCCTATCCTTTACGGGTCCATTGGCACCATTATCTGACAGTATTAAAGAAGGGTTCGAACTATATTTAGAGGAACATGGTGGAAAGTTAGGCGGTAAAAATGTAGAGCTAAAATTTGAAGATGACGAAGGAAATCCACAAGTTGGTTTAAGAAAATATCGCCAATTAGTTCATAGTGAAAAAGTAGACCTTCTAGTTGGAACAACTAACTCATCTATCGCTCTTGCATTACGTGATGAAGTTAATAAAGACCAAATTCCAATGATTATACCAAACGCAGCAGCAGATGATCTTAACTGGGGTAAAAAGAGTGATTATGTATACCGTGTTTCTTGGTCTAACTGGCAAAATGGATACCCTCTTGGGGAGTATGTAGCAGAAAATGTTGGTAAAAAAGCGGTTATTATGGGTTCTGATTTCCCTGCTGGTATTGAGGTGTTAAGATCCTTTAAGGCTGCCTATGAAGAAGCGGGCGGTGAAGTAATAAAAGAACTTTATCCGAAATTAGGGACAAATGACTTTTCTACTTATTTACAGGAAGCATCTAGCCTGGAGCCAGATGTAATCTATTCCTTCTTTGCTGGTAGTGACGGTATTCGTTATATTCAACAATACAAGGAATTTGGTTTAAAAGATAAAATACCAATGTCTGGAACATTAGAGTTTGGTGATTTACTAATGTTAGAGCCTACTGGAGATGGTTCGGAAGGATATCTTGCTGGAACTGTATACTCACCTTGGTTGGAGAATGATTTAAACAAAAAATTTGTTGAAGCTTATGAAAAGAAATACGGAAAGCTTCCAAATACGTTCTCTGTTAATGGATATGACTCAGCAACTGTTATTGACAAAGCTCTAGCTGCAGCAGGCAGCGTAGAAGCAGAAAAGTTAATCAAAGAATTACCAGGTATTTCTTATGATAGTCCACGCGGACCAAGTACAATTGATGAAAAAACGCATAACATCATTCAAAATATCTATATTACGAAAAATGTGATGAAAGATGGAAAACTTGTTCCTGAAGTAATTGAAACAAAAGAAAAAGTAACAATGCCGGAAACATCACCATTTGAATAATGGTTACTAAAAAATTCCGATAAAGTGAAACTTGATTCAGTGGGGTTTTCTCCACCCCCACTGAATGTTAGTTGAACCAATCGGGCTTTTACTGGCAGTTGATCCCCCACTTATACTTCTTCAGCTTTCCTAAAGTCTTGAAGTGGGGGTCTTACTGCCAGTTAATGCGGGATAAACTAAATAAATGGGGCTGTCCAAAAAGACAACCCCATTTATTCATTAAAAAATGATTATACTACTACATTTTTAAAGGAAGAGAGGGGAGAGTCCTTGGATATAATTCTAGTTCAACTTATAACGGGTATTGCATATGGAATGCTGTACTTTATGATTGCAGCAGGGCTAACGATTATTCTAGGCGTTATGAATGTTGTCAATCTATCTCATGGAGCACTATTTATGCTAGGATCCTATTTGGCCTTTACCTTTATCAGCAATGGGATTAACTTTTGGTTTGCACTACTATTATCCGCTATTTCAGTAGGGATATTTGGTTTTATCCTTGAAAAAGTATTAATCAAACGTGTTTATGGAAAAGTGCTGCAGCAAGTGTTGCTGACATTTGGTTTAATGCTAGTTATTGCAGACTCAGTTAAATGGATTTGGGGAACAGAAATGCAATTAATTCCAGCACCTGCAATTCTTAATATGTCCATCCCAATTGGGGATATGGCATTCCCAGTATTTCGTTTATTTGTCGTATTTGTTGGTATTTTATTAGCCGTTTTACTATGGTATTTAGAAGCAAAGACACGTGTAGGGGCAGTCATTCGTGCAGGGGTAGATGACCGCGCAATGGTTAGTGCTCTTGGTATTAATGTTGGAGTTGTATTTACAGGTGTATTTATCTTTGGAGCAGCCTTAGCTGGATTTAGTGGTGTATTAGGTGGGCCACTCTTAGGTATGTATACAGGAATGGATGCTGAGATCCTTATCACATCCTTAATAGTTGTTGTTATAGGTGGTTTAGGTTCATGGAAGGGATCGTTTATTGGCGCATTAATTATTGGGGTATTAGAAATATTTGGAAAAGTTTGGTTCCCATCCTTATCCATGCTCATTGTATTCTTAATCATGATGGTTATATTAATCATTCGCCCTCAAGGTCTATTTGGAAGAGAGGTGGCATAATTGAAGAAAAATATTCTTTATGCTGTATTACTTCTCCTCGTTGTTTTCATAGTGCCGCAAGTACTTTCTGATTTTGGAACGAATTTAACAACTGAAATTTTTATTATGGCCATGTTCGCCATGAGTTTAGGCTTAATTATGGGCTATGCAGGTTTAGATTCGCTAGGGCATGCTGCTTTTTTTGGAATTGGTGCCTATTCTGTTGCATTAATCGGGCAGATTGTGACTAATACGTATTTAGTCATTCTTATCGCGGTTTTAATCGCTGGATTGCTAGCATTGATTACTGGGGCAGTATTTATTCGTACTTCTCAATTCTACTTTCTTATGATTACGCTTGCCTTTAGCCAATTGATATTTACTCTATTTTGGCAAATGAAGGATATAACAGGTGGAGCGGATGGGATGTCTGTTTCCGCTATTATGAATCTGGGGTTTGGTGACATATTTGATCCGCAGACGATGTATTATGTGATGGGAATTATTTTTGTCGCTGTCTTTATTTTACTAAGATTATTCGTTGAATCTCCAGCAGGAAAAATCACGAAAGGCGTCATGGAAAATGAAGGACGTATGAAGGCACTTGGCTATGACGTTCGTGTTTATAAATTATTAGCCTATACCCTTTCCGGAGCATTAGCAGGGTTTGCTGGTTCACTCTATTCCTTCTATAACGTTTTCGTCTCTCCAGAGTTATCTGGTTGGCTGTTCTCTGGTCAAGTAATGATCATGGTTATCATTGGGGGCGTAGGAACATTGCTTGGACCTGCGATTGGAGCGGGTGTATTCATCTTTCTACAAAACTTTATCAGTACCTATACGGAAAGATGGCCATTGATTTTGGGTGCCATTCTCATCTTCCTTGTCCTACTTGGAAAAGGCGGAGTCATCCAGTGGTTGAAATTAGGTGTCGATATGATTTTTAAAAGAAAACCCAAAAATAATCAGGTTTCCTCTACTAATCAATCTGAAAAGGAGGAGGTTATCAGTTGAGCTTACTAAAAGTAGATAAAATAAATAAATCATTTGGAACCCTACAAGTACTACACGATGTATCATTGGAAGTAGAGCCAGGCGAACGTCATGTTATCATTGGTCCAAATGGTGCTGGGAAAACAACTCTTTTTAATTCTATTACAAACCATCTTCCGATTACTTCAGGAACGGTGCATTTTGAAGGGAAAGATATTACAAATCTTCCTGCCCATAGATTAGTTCATTTAGGGATGTCACGAACATTTCAAAAGAATAATTTATTTGGTGATTTAACGGTGGAAGAAAATATACATCTTGCCTTGGCAGCCCGGAAAAAATATCGTCATGATATATGGTTTTCCCTAACTAGTCGTTCTGATATAAAAAAAGAAACAAATGAGATATTAGAAGAATGGAAGATAACTCATCGCCGTGATGTGAAAATAAACAATCTATCCTATGGGGAACAACGTTTACTAGAAGTACTATTGGCGATGGCTAGTAAACCAAAGCTTCTTTTATTAGATGAACCAACATCAGGAATGTCTCCAGCAGAAACAACTCAAACTTCTGAGATGATTCAAAGACTGCCACGCTCGATGGCGTTAGTAGTAATTGAACATGATATGGACGTAGTCTTTGCGATTGCAGATCGAATTACTGTACTTCATCATGGCGAACCAATTTTAACTGGTGCTCCTGATGAAATTAGAAATAGCGATATGGTAAAGGAAATTTACTTCGGTGGAGGGGCGAAAAAACATGCTTGAGTTACAAGATGTTCATTCCTATTATGGAACAAGTCATATCCTTCAAGGGGTTACATTTAACGTGCCAGAGGGAAAATGTGTCGCACTTTTGGGGCGAAATGGAGCAGGAAAAACAACAACGATTCATACTATATCTGGTCTCGTCAAATCAAAACGCGGTACCATCACTTTTAAAGATAAACAAGTGCAAGCATTACCAACACACCAAATAACTCGGCATGGCATTGGCTTAGTACCACAAGGAAGAAGAATATTTTCTTCCCTTACGATTAAAGAAAATTTATCGATGCCTGCACGGAAAGGAAAAGGAAATAGTAAAGCAGTAAACTGGGATATCGACAAGGTTTATGAACTATTCCCAATTCTTAAGGAACGCGAAAATAATATGGGTACGCAGCTATCCGGTGGACAGCAGCAAATGCTGGCAATTGGACGGGCATTGATGACTAATCCGCAGTTTCTTTTAATGGATGAGCCATCTGAAGGACTCGCCCCGGTTATTATTGATCAAGTGGGTGAGATTGTGAGTAGGCTAAAAGAGACCGGACTTTCGATATTAATGGTTGAGCAAAATATTTCACTTGCCTGCCAGGTAGCGGATGAGATCTTAATCATGAACAAGGGTACGATTGTTTGGAATGGTACACCAGATGAATTATTAGAAAATAAGGACATTCAGCATAAATATTTGGGAGTTTCGTAGCTTCCAAAAAAGGTAGACTCCTATCTCGAGTCTACCTTTTGCTTACTTTATTCCTTGTATAGATACAATAACTCGTTTGGGAATCTCTCAGACGAGTTATTTTTTTGCAAACGATGCATAGTTTTGTGGAATGGATTACAATAAATGAGTATCGACAGAATTAAATTTAACGGGGGTGAACCCATGATTTACATCGGTGTAACTGGCTGGGGGGACCATGATAGTCTATATACTGCTGGAGCCTCGCCAAGAGATAAACTAAAGGAATATGCTGGTCATTTTCCAATCGTCGAAGTGGATGCATCCTTTTACGCGATACAGCCAAAACCGAACGTAGAAAAATGGATAAAAGACACACCCGATTCCTTTCAATTCATTGTCAAAGCCTATCAGGGCATGACTGGTCATCAGCGTGGTGAAATTCCATTTAAATCAAAAAAAGACATGTTTGATGCGTTTCGATTATCACTTGAACCGTATCAGCAAGCAAATAAGCTAGCCATGGTTTTATTTCAATTTCCACCGTGGTATGATTGTAAACGTGAAAATGTAGACTATTTGAGATGGTGCAAACAACAAATGGGAGATATCCCGGTAGCCCTTGAATTTCGCCATCAATCTTGGTTTTCACCACAGCGGCAAGATCAAACTTTATTATTTATGAAACAAGAGGCTTGGATTCATAGTATCTGTGATGAACCACAGGCTGGCTCTGGTTCAATTCCACTGGTCCTTCATCCAACAAACGAACAGAAAACACTTGTGCGATTCCATGGCCGAAACATTCATGGTTGGACAAAACCAAGCGAAGGCAATTGGCGTGATGTCAGGTACTTATACAAGTATAATAAGAAAGAGCTAGAAGAATGGATTGGCTATATTCAAAAGCTGAGGAAAGAAAGTGAGACCATCTATGTGTTATTCAATAATAACTCAGGTGGCGATGCAGCAGACAATGCAAAACAATTTATTGATATGCTCGGAATTGAATACCGTGGGCTTGCTCCACGGCAATTAGACTTTTTTAGTTAATGCATAACTGATGTTTTGTAATGGAGGTGAAGAGAGTGATTGAAACAATACATATTTATCATACAAATGATCTCCATAGCCATTTTGACAGATGGCCAAAAATCACAAAATATATAACAGAGATGAGACAGCTTCATAAACAAAACAATGAAGAAATACTATTAATTGATATCGGAGATCATATCGATCGCTTTCACCCGATTTCGGAAAGCTCCTATGGAAAGACAAATGTAAAGCTTTTAAATCAGCTACAATACGATTATGCAACAATCGGAAACAACGAGGGAATTACAATGTCCTATGAACATCTTGATTCCTTATATGAAGAAGCTGAATTTAAGGTATTGCTTGCAAATCTTTTTGACCGTGATGAAAAGCTGCCAAAATGGGCTCATCCCTATGATATTTATGTCTCGCCAAGCGGGTTTAAAATCGGAATTATTGGTTTAACCGTTCATTATATTGGTTTATATAAGCTACTCGGCTGGAACATCAAGGACGCACTTGTTGTTTTAAGGGAAATTCTTGATGAACTTAAAAATAAAACAGACATGATTCTATTAATGTCACATTTGGGGATTAATGAAGATGAACAAATCGCAAGGGACTTCCCTGAAGTTGATGTGCTACTAGGTGGACATACACATCATCTTTTAGAAAACGGAAAACGAATTAATAATACCCTGCTATGCTGTGCCCAAAAATATGGGAATTACATCGGTCATGTCACGCTTAAAATTGACCCGGAACAAAAAAAGTTGATCGAAAGTACAGCAAATGTAATTCCGACAAAGTCACTTCCAGAGTGCGAAAAGACAAATGATATTCTTTCACAGTACTTATTGGAGAGTACCCAAATTTTAAAAAACGATATTATTGCAGAAATCGAAGAGCCACTAATTAGTGACTGGTTTGCTAAGACCTCTTTTTCTATTGCTTTAGCCGAGGTGCTCCGTGAATGGTGTGATGGAGATATATCGATGGTCAATGCAGGGCTGTTGCTTGATTCGCTTCCAGTCGGAATAGTAACAAGAGAAGACCTGCATCGAATCTGCCCGCATCCAATTAATCCTTGTAAGGTTTGGGTAAAAGGTGATGAACTGAAGGAAATCATATTACATGCCAACACCAAGGAAATGGAAAACCTAAGAATTAAAGGCCTTGGCTTTCGTGGAAAAGTTATGGGCAAAATGGTATATGACGGAGTTGACCTCGAAACGACAAGACTTTCAGGTGGAGTGGAGCGTATCACTGACATAAAAATCAACGGTGAGGAACTTGACCCAGACAAAACGTATTCAATTGCAACTATTGATATGTTTACGTTCGGGTTACTTTTTCCTGTAATACGCGATGCAAAGGATAAAAAATATTATATGCCAGAATTCTTACGTGACCTTTTATCTGAAAAAATAAAATCAATTGGTAAAACGGTCTAAAGCATTCTAGTCTAAAGATGTACCCAAAATAGGTCTATGACAAGCACCCATTTCTTACACAAATCTCTTTCCTCATACATAAATTGGTATGGAAAGGAGTGTGCTAGGAATGGTCTCAATGACACCAATAGTAATTGATAATCATCAATTTACAGCCATTACTGTTAAGCTACCTAAGACGAATTTTATGGCAGTCACAAATGAAAATGGCTACATTATGTGCGGAGCTTTGGATGTTGCACTATTAAATGAAAAGCTTAAAGAACGAGGCATTATTGCTGGTAGGGCAGTTGGTGTTCGTACAATCGAGCAATTACTGGATGCCCCTCTTGAATCAATCACATACGAAGCCGAGAACCGAGGCATTACGATAGGAATGAAAGGCAAAGACGCCTTATTAAAAATGATCTAAGCATAAACACCTTGGAGAAGGGTATTCAATATAAAAAGAGCCAGTTACCTCGGGTTTTAGGCCCACACGATGTGGGTCACAAAGACGTTGCCACAGGAGGTGGCGTTCTTAGTCTTTGATCCTTATGTTCTAAAAATAATTATCGTACATCCCCCCTTACTTGCATACATATAGCATGTAAGGGGGGATTTTCGTTTGGCTAAATACAGACGTCGCCTACAACCAAGAAGGAAAGGGCCCTTGCCTTTTCGTTACGTTTTCTTAATAACCATTGTCTTTTTTATCTTATCGACGTTGATTGGTCTATTTATTGTTAACAAAGCGATTGAGCCTGCACTAATGGCCTATGCTGAAAATGAAACAAAGAAGGTTGCGGCTACTGTTATCAAAAATGCAATTAACCAACAAATAAATGAGGAAGAGTTGATTCAGGAGGATTTAAGCATAGTCCAAACAGATGAAACGGGGAAGGTAATTAGTTACAACACACAGGTCGTCAACAAAATGGCTACAAAGACACTAGGGAATATTGAGAAATACCTAAAGTATGTAAATGACGGAGATATTAATAAACTTGAATATCCTGATTTGGAGCTTGAAACAGATCATTCAACAGGGCAAACAGGGTTTGTCTTTAAGGTACCGCTTGGAGAAGCAACAAACAATGCAATCTTAGGAAACCTAGGTCCGGAAATTCCAATTCGGTTTCATATGGTCGGTTTTGGAGAAACAACGCCACAAGGAAGAATTGACGAGTGGGGAATTAATAATGGATGGTTTCAATACAATGTTTTAGCAACTGTGACCATGCAGGTCATTCTACCATTTTCAACAGGAGAGGTTGAAATCGAAACCATTATTCCTGTTATTAATCAAAATATTTTGCATGATGTTCCTGAATTTTATAACAATGGCGGTGACTCTTCACCATCTATTGAGTTCCCGACAAATTAGCAATAAATACTATACTAGAATAGTTGTGTTATAGGGAGTAATGAATTATACTTCATTATGGAATTAAAAATGTATACTTCGAGTAATGATTGTTATTTCCATCATTACTCTCTTTTTATTTGTAAAAAAGAGTGTCTTCTTTCACTACGTATGGCCCTCTATGAAAAATAAATCTTGGAGGAACAGATCATGACTGGAACGATTTATTCAATTATCCCACCGATTATTGCTCTGCTAATGGTTGTCATAACCAGAAGAGTTCTGCTTTCTTTAGGAGTCGGAATTGTATCGGCTGCCGTTGTGTTACACGGAAACGTATTACTAAATGAAGGTGTTGGAGCATGGCTGAAAAACATTGCTATCACTATTTGGAATAGCATAAAAGCAGTCTTTGTTTCTGAAGGCGCACTTAATACATGGAATGTCTATATTATCTTCTTTTTATTTCTATTAGGAATTATCACTGCCTTTATTTCTATCTCTGGCGGTAGTCGTGCCTTTGGAGAATGGGCTCAAACAAAGGTTAAAACAAGAACAGGTGCACAGCTGTTAGCAGCCGTTTTAGGTATTATTATTTTTATTGATGACTATTTTAATGCATTGGCTGTAGGTCAGGTAAGTAGACCTATTACAGATCGTAATAAAGTTTCTCGTGCAAAACTAGCTTATATTATCGATTCAACATCTGCACCAATTTGTGTTGTCTCCCCGATTTCAAGCTGGGGTGCTTATATTATTGCGATCATTGCGCCAATTTTAGCAACACACGGTATAACTGAGTATTCACCATTATCGGCTTTTATCCAAATTATTCCAATGAACTTATATGTCGTATCAGCTATGTTAATGGTTTTGGCGGTTGCACTATTTAATATCAATATCGGGAGTATGAGGGTTCATGAAAATCGAGCGATGACAACAGGCGAGGTTACAGATCCCGAAAAACCAGTACTAGGAGAGTTAAAGCAGGAATTGCCTCAAAGTGAAAAAGGATCTGTAGGCGATTTAGTTTGGCCAATCATAGCATTAGTTATTGGTACAGTCGGTTCCTTATTTTGGACAGGCTTTAAAGCTTCAGAAGGTAATGTAACGATTATTAGTGTTTTGGAAAACACCGATGTAACAGGATCTTTATTATATGGTGGATTATTTGGCATTATTGTCACACTTATTTTATTCCTTGTTCAAGTCTATGCAAAAAATGCAATTAGTATAAGTCTTCTTCCAAAGGGAATCATTGAGGGGATTAAGTCAATGCTTCCAGCTGTCTATATTTTAGTGTTTGCATGGATTATTGTTGACTTAATCGGTCAGATTGAAACAGGAAAATATTTAGCTGGACTTGTTAAACAATCGAACCTAAATATTTCGTTTTTACCGGTGATCCTATTTATTGTAGCGGGTATTATGGCGTTTGCCACAGGAACATCTTGGGGAACATTCGGAATGATGCTACCAATCGCAGGAGACATTGTTGCTGCATCCGATTTAAATCTAATGCTACCTGCTCTTGCGGCTGTATTAGCTGGTTCTGTATTTGGTGACCACTGTTCACCAATTTCAGATACAACTATTCTTTCCTCAACAGGTGCAGGTAGTCATCTTATTGACCATGTAATGACACAACTTCCATATGCAATCATTTCAGCTGTAATAGCAGCAATTGGTTATGTAGTACTAGGTTTAACTGACAGTACAATATTAGGGTTATTAGCTACTTTTGTATTGTTTATTATTTTTGTAATCACAATGAAGAATAGAAAAAAGGTATAAAAAGTTCGCTCCAAATTTAATATCGTATGCATGAGACAAAGGAAAAAGTACCTTTGTCTCTTTTTTATGAAAAGAAAACCGAATTTTAAAATAACTTTTGACAGAGGGCTACAGACTAGCTATACTAATAAATAGATTATAGATAATAATCTGAATATATAAAAATTTCCAACTTCAGTCTAGTGCTAAAGGGCTAATGCGTTAATGGGCTAAAGGTGGAAAAGAGGAGGTTTATTTTATGGATAATCGTCCACAGTGGGGGACGCGCGCAGGCTTTGTAATGGCTGCTATCGGTTCTGCGATTGGCCTAGGTAATATATGGAGGTTTCCATATGTTGCTTATGACAATGGAGGAGGCGCATTCTTTCTTCCATACCTATTTGCCATATTAACAGCCGGAATACCAATCCTCATTCTCGAATTCACAATTGGTCAAAAATTTAGGGGATCCGCACCTTTGTCATTATTTCGTTTAAATAAAAAAATGGAATGGCTAGGTTGGTGGCAGGTATTCATTTCATTTGTCATAGCTACTTATTATGCAGTTATTATCGCATGGGCATTTTCGTATACATTCTTTTCTTTTAATAAAGCATGGGGCGAAGATACAGGAGGATTCTTATTCTCTAAATATCTACATTTATCAGACACTCCTGGAGAAATTGGGGCACCAGTGCTTGGGGTATTTGTTCCTTTAGTTATTGTTTGGGCAATTACTTTATTTATCTTATTTAAAGGCGTTAAAAAGGGTATAGAAAAGGCGAATAAAATTTTTATCCCAACTTTGTGTATAATTTTTACAATTATTGTTATTCGTGCAATTACTCTTGAAGGGGCAGCTGAAGGTTTAAATGCATTCTTCCAACCAAATTGGGATGCAATCATGGATGGTAAGGTTTGGGTAGCAGCATACGGACATATTTTCTTTAGTTTATCAATTGGTTTTGCAATTATGATTACTTATGCAAGTTATTTACCTAAAAAGTCCGATGTCGTGAACAACGCGTTTATTACTGGTTTTGCCAACTCCGGTTTCGAATTACTAGCCGGTATTGGAGTATTTGCTGCTTTAGGCTTCATGGCCGCACAGGCAGGGGTACCTGTAAATGAAGTGGCAAGTGCAGGTGTTGGTCTAGCGTTTGCAGTCTTCCCGCAAATTATTAATCAAATGCCATTTGGCGAGTTTTTTGGAGCACTCTTCTTCTTGTCCTTAATATTTGCCGGATTAACATCGCTCATTTCAATCTGTGAGGTATTTATTGCAGCAGTACAAGACAAATTTAAGATTAGTCGTAACAAATCTGTATTATACGGTGCTGGATTAGCATCCCTTATTTCAATCCTGTATTCAACAAATGGGGGCTTATACTTCCTAGATGTTGTTGACTATTTCATTAACCAATTCGGTATTGCAGTTGCAGGATTAGTTGAAGTAATCCTAATCGCATGGGTGTTCAAGCAAATGAATCCATTGCAAGCACATGCGAATGCAGTTTCGGATATGCGTGCGGGTCGATGGTGGAAGTTCTGTCTTGGAATCGTCACACCAGTCGTATTAGGATATATGATGTTTGACTTATTCAAGCAAAACATTCTACAACAATTTGATAATGCAACTGGAAACTATGAAGGATATGCAACTTCATTTATCCTCTTCCCAGGTGTATTTATTGCAGTTGGAGTAATTGTACTCGGAATTGTGTTTTCACTCAAAAAGTGGGGTCGTGAAGCATTAGAAGAGAATTATTCTTCTAGTAACGACAAGGGGGTAGGACTATGACCGGTGGAGCAATTGCGATGATGATCATTGGTATGGTAATTTTATGGGGAGGCCTAGTAGCAAGTATCGCATATGCTGTTGTCAAGGCTAAACAAGCAAAACAAGCAGAATAGATGATAAAAAGAGGGTCAAAAATAGAACGTGAAGAGGCTGTGGGAATAATTTTCCACAGCCTTAATTATTACCTTTTTCTATTTTTTCGATCTGCTCTTTCCCATGCACGTAGATGCGGGTATGGATCAAAGGACCATTCTGTAAAACCATTGTCCTTATACATTCCATAATGAAGATGCGGCGGAAATTTTCCTGCTGTTCCTGGTGGTCCATATCCAGAACTACCAACTGATCCAATGATTGTACCAGGTTCAACAACTTGACCGATTGCAATATCCTTTGCGAATCCGTTTAAATGCGCAAAGTAGTGATACGTATTATTTACATCGCGGATTCCGATGCGCCACCCGCCAAATCGGTTCCAGCCCTTCATTTCAATTACTCCATATGAGGTTGCACGAACCGGTGTGCCGTAGCTTGCAAATATATCTGTACCTTCATGCATTCTTCGGCCACCCCAACCTCGTGCATCACCCCACGTGTTTTTATAGCTATGATTATAGCCGAGTGGAACTGGAAAGGCATGCTTATCTAGATCTAGAGTTCCATAAGTTGAATAAATTTTAGCAATTCCCATGATAAGGGAAACGGATTTGTCACGTTTGTAATAGTTCCATAAGCCAATTTTAAAATTATCAGGGTCTGTCCCGGATATTAAAATTTGTTCTGACAACGTAAATAAGATATCCTCGTCATTTGTCTGGTCAGCAATACCATCCCCGTTGCCATCTAGCCCAATACCTCCAAAAAGCTGGATACTATAAGGGTTTGTATCATTTAGATTTGGATTTAAAGCGCCGACCCAAACCTCAGGCTTTATATAGATTCCAATCAAACCGGTTTCTTTTGGAATATCCTTACGGGCACGACGAATACTTCTTTCATATTGATCAATTCCCGCATAATAGTACCATGGAATCTGGGTTAAGGTTTCCATTTTAGTATATAGATTCATTCGATCCTGAAAGATATCTTGCTGAGTTTCTTCTGCACTTGTCGACAATGGCAATCCGGAAAAGATTAAACAAATAACAACAACTATTCCTAGTTTTCTGTTCACTCACAAAAATCTCCTTTCTCAAAAATAACAGGGATATTTTATTGCTAAAGGCATCTATGTTCACGAAAAGGATGATAAATTGTTTTCTAAAAGTACTATTCCTTGTTAGTTTGTTAAATCATTTTATTTTCATAATAGCTAATTGTTGGAAGCCTTAAAAAACGCAATCATGCTAATACTTGGATTCTTATTTACTTTAGGAGTATAATAGTGATAGCCTTTGCAATGGAGTGATGAAGTATGTCAAAAAAACAGGAATATCTTCGAAAGCCTGAATGGCTAAAAATAAAGCTAAATACCAATGAAAGTTACACAGGCTTAAAGAAAATGATGAGGGAAAAGCAATTACATACCGTTTGTGAGGAAGCGAAGTGTCCAAATATACATGAATGTTGGGCTGTTCGTAAGACAGCAACATTTATGATTCTTGGGGATACATGTACGCGTGCTTGCCGCTTTTGTGCAGTTAAGACTGGACTTCCTAATGAATTGGATTGGGCAGAACCAGAACGCGTAGCAGATTCTGTCGCCATTATGGGATTAAAGCATGTCGTTATTACAATGGTTGCACGTGATGATTTGAAGGATGGGGGATCTGCAGTTTTTGCTGAAACCGTTCGAGCAATTCGTAGAAAGAATCCATTTACTTCAATCGAAGTTTTACCATCTGATATGGGCGGGGTATACGAAAACTTAAAAACCTTAATGGATTCAAAGCCAGATATTCTAAACCATAATATCGAAACGGTTCGACGTTTATCTGACCGTGTGCGTGCAAGAGCAAAATATGATCGTTCACTTGAATTCCTGCGTCGTGCAAAAGAAATGAATTCAGATATCCCAACAAAATCAAGTATTATGATTGGTTTAGGTGAAACGAAGGAAGACATCGTTGAAACAATGGACGACCTTCGCGAAAATAACGTAGATATCATAACAATTGGTCAATATCTACAACCATCGAAAAAGCACCTAAAAGTTGAAAAGTACTATCATCCAGACGAGTTTGCTGAATTAAAAGAGATTGCATTAAGTAAAGGCTTCAGCCATTGTGAGGCTGGTCCACTTGTGCGTTCTTCTTACCACGCAGACGAGCAAGTAAATGCTGCAAAAGCAAATCAACAAGTTAAACAAGCATAAAAAAGGGGGGAAATCCCCCTTTTTTGATTGGCAAAAACGATGAAGGGCATTTCGAATAAGATTTCAGACGGAAAAGTCCTTCACCATGGTTATGGAGGACATTCCGTTAAAGAATTCGCCGGTAAATGTCCTTCATTACTTGTTGGTCAGTTTTATTGAGTTCCTTTTTGCAAAAAGTCTTTTCCTTCTTCTCTCTTTTGTTTGATTCCAGGATTGTGTTCATCTTTACTTTCTATTCCTGTATTAGGGTTTTTTAGGAAGTCTTGATTTTCCCTTGCCTTGCGCTCATATTCAGGATTTAATCCACCTTCCATTTCCCCATTTTCATTTTCTCCATCACTTACCTTATAACCTTGTGGAGATTTTATCATTTGTTGGATGGTTGATGTCATGATTTGATCGACATTACGGCTGTCTGAATCAAGCGTACCGAACCGTTCGATTTGTTTTATCATGTTCGGATCATCAGAAACGTATACATGAAAAAACCTTGGGACTACAGAAAGAGCAGCACGCTTTACTTGGTCTGCAGTTAAGTTGCGATCCTTCGAATCAGTTTGATACGCAACAAGGACCTCTTCATCAGTAACCAGTGTCCCTACATCATTCACATTCGGGATAGTTGTACAGATTTTACTAATCAAATCCGCTACTTTTTCCCGGTTCATTGCTGGCATATTCGTATAAACATTTGCTTTTCCAGGGACTGGATTTTTCTGGTGACGAACATAGCCAAAGTTCGTCATTTCCTTGCCGTCGTTTTTAACACCCTTTGCATTGTAAAGCTCATTTTGGTCAATACGATTTATTGTATTTCCACTTTCGTGATAAACTCCTGCATTGTCATTAGCAGCACCACAGCCTGTTAAAGCTGTTAAGGCAATTAACCCCGAGATGATTGTGTATTTTTTCAATTTTGACACCCCCTCAGTTGTAGGTTGACCATTTTAACAAAAAATTCGCATAGTAATTGATGGGTTGATTGGCTATAATGGAAATATAATAAGGGGTGTGAAAGAAAGTGATTAGCATTAATAACAGTACATATGAGCTTGTTGAAGAGCTAAAAGATGGATTTAATGAAGAAGCCTTTCGTGCAAGATATAGCGACATCCTAGCGAAGTATGATTATATAGTCGGAGATTGGGGATATGAACAACTTCGTTTAAAAGGATTTTTTGATGATAAAAACCAAAAAGCATCCTTTGACACAAAAATTAGTACCCTTTCCGAGTATTTATACGAGTATTGTAATTTTGGTTGTGCCTATTTTGTTCTAAAAAAGGTTAAAAATAAAGTACAGGCTTAAGTCACCTGTACTTTTTTCATGCATTGTTTGTTGTCTAGCTTTAGGCGCCATCGGTTCTCTGGTCTAGCCAATCGCTTCGGAAGGTAAAGTGCACCTTCTGTCAGCGCTCGTCTTATGCTTGTCACCGATAGGCGGAAGCATTAAGCTTTTCTTTTTAATCATAGGGTGGTTCGGCATTTTCATCCTTATCATCATGAGTATGGTGAGCACCTGGGAATTGACGGGGCAGGTCTTGGTGAAGAGACTTAAATTCATAATTATACGGTGTATAATATCGTTGTCCTTTTTTCCATGGCGTGCTCTTATTCATAACAGGTGTTTGCTCACCGCGTGGTGCACCTGTAGGACCTTCAGGAAATTCTTCGAAGGTTAAAAAGTCCTTCATCGTCTCCACCGTCGAAAAATCGGTATACCTTATTTCCTCTTTATCTTTTTCCGCCACCTGAAAAACACCTCACTTCTTACCTATAGTGTTTTCAGGAATTTATACAAATATGTTAGACAATTTCATACAGAAAAGAGCGTAACTCCTCTGCTTCTTCCTCCGATAATTGAAAGGCATGTTCAATATAACCTGGCTCATCGAGATCATCTCTGCCGATAATGGCAAAGCGATTGCTCAAAATATTTAAGACAACCTGCTTCCCATAATAACGATCAGATCTAACAATCGCTAAATCATAGCGTTGGTTATCTCCCATAAAACTTACAAATCGTGTTTGTGTGTCAATCGTATCATCATATAAGAAAAAGCGTTCAGACATAAATGGATTCTCCTTTAAAAAACAGTCATTTACATTATCATAACAAAGGTATACCAAATAGAAAACGAATTATACAAGTTTATTCAGCAGGGGCTCGAACCCCTGCAAAATAAACTTAAAGCCTCCGGCGGAGACATGCGATTTTCAAAGGTAATTTTTCGAGTACGCTCGAAAAAATCTGGGCGCAAATACGCCAAGGCGCATTTGATTATCAGTCATTCCATGAATGATAGTGAACTTTATGGTAAAATAATATGAGGTTTAAAAAGTTAAAGCGTTACGATTATAAATAGAAGGTGATACTGTGTATTTTGTTGACCGAGAAAAGATTGAGAAGACCCTTCTTTTTTACGAAGAAAATATAGGATTGTTAGAAGCTGAGACAAATTGGACAAGCACGATTGAAAAGAAAGCATTAGAGCGTATTTCTCAGCTTTTAATTGAAGCGATTTTAGATGTAGGGAATTCAATGATTGACGGCTTCATTATGCGTGATCCTGGTAGCTATGAAGACATCATTGATATTCTTGAGGATGAAAAAGTGGTATCCACAAATGCGGCAAATGATCTAAAAGAAATCATTCGTTTCCGTAAAGTAATTGTTCAAGACTATCTTGAAATCAATCATGAAGACATTTATTCAAGCTTCCAAAAAAATAAAGAAAGCCTAAAAAGCTTTCCGGAAGCTGTTAGATCCTATCTTATTAATGAATTAGGACCTGTTTCCGCATTTAAAAATTAAAAAAATATGTGTTCAAAAAGGAGGATGAAGAGGACCAAGAATTTCAAGGCGGTGCAGCTTTGAGTACCGGAGCGTATGCAGTTAATACGTGAGGAACGGAGAAGCAAGCCAACGCAGAAATTCGATGCGTCATATTCACCGCACTTTTTGAACATCCTATAAAAGGTGATTAAAGTAGTGAAAACATACAAAGGATACTTATTCGATTTAGACGGTACAATGTACCTTGGAACTGAGCGCATTAAAGAAGCATGTGATTTCGTAAATGCCCTAAATGAAAAGCAAATTCCATATTTATTTGTTACCAATAATTCTTCAAGAACACCAGCACAGGTTGCTGCAAAGCTTCGCGATTTTGATATTGCTTGTACGGCGGATCAAGTTTTCACAACAAGCCAAGCAACCGCAAATTATATGTACGACTTGAAGCAGGGTGACACGGTATATGTTATTGGTGAAGAAGGGATCCGTAAGGCATTAGCGGATAAGGGCTTTACAATCCAAGAGGAAAATCCAGATTTTGTTGTGGTTGGAATTGACCGCTCTGTTACGTATGAAAAATTTGCGCTAGCCTGTCTAGCTGTTCGTAATGGTGCAACTTTTATTTCAACAAATGGTGATATTTCAATTCCCACTGAAAGAGGGTTTTTACCAGGCAATGGATCGTTAACTTCCGTTGTCACTGTAGCCACGACAGTTCAGCCTATTTTTATCGGAAAGCCTGAGAAAGTAATCATGGAGCAAGCCCAAAAGAAATTAGGAATTGCAAAAGAAGATACAATAATGATCGGTGATTATTATGACACTGACATCATGGCGGGGATGAACGCTGGTATTGATACTCTTCTTGTTCATACAGGCGTTACAACTGCGCAGGCTTTAAAAGGATATGACCGTCAACCAACCTATGCGATTAACAGCTTAAAGGAATGGATGGAACGAATTTAAAAAGCGCTCGAATTGAGCGCTTTTTTCTAGTTTATTCTACACTTGCTGCTCGGTGGGCTAAACGACTTGAAGCAGCCGCTGCAATTGCCCCGACAATATCATCTAAAAATGTGTGACATTCTCCAGTTGATTTGTCATTTAACCGTTCCAAGATACCAGGTTTTTTCTTATCAATGTATCCGTAATTTGTAAATCCGATTGAGCCGTATACATTTACAATTGAAAAGGCAAGGATTTCATCTACACCGTAAAGCCCCTCATCTACCTTAATTGTTGAAAGAAGCGGCTCCTCAAGCAGGCCTTTTTCAGCAAGTTTATCTAATTGAATTCCCGTTAGAACTGCATTTTGAATTTCACGTTTCGTTAGAACGCGATCAACATTATGCACACATTCCTCCATTTTTAGGTTTGGATGGTATTTACTTTGTAAGTAGTACACTAGCTCCGCAATATCCTGAATGGTGACGCCTCTTTCCTCTAACCATTTCCTGGCAGTTCGTTCAATCTCATTCATTTTATTTTCATTGCTCATCATGTTCACCTAATTTCTCTATAATTTCAAAATAATTTTACTAATATTTTCTAGTTTACCACAAGTAATGCTGATATGTTTCATATAGATGTTTTAAACAGATAAATGCGTAGTTAAATAGTATGTGCGAGAGGTGATGTTTTATGAAAGATATACTGTTCGAACAATACAAATTAAAGATGGATCGGTTAGTAAAGGCATTTGGCTATGAAGCATTCATCTATCGAAATATAGTATATTGTATTGTGCCAATACCAAATTTGGAACAAGAAGAACTGTTTGAAATAAAACATCTTAGCGATTATATGATTCAAAAAGGGGACATTCGTGTTGGCTCAATTTATCCGACAACGGAAGGAAAATTAAGTACAACGATCAATGATGAAGAGGTTGTTATCATCAGATGTCCTGTTTATAGCCATAGGATTTCTAATACAGTAGGAAATGAATTAGCGCGTTTTCATAAACGTGGCAGAAGTTTCCCATATCAAGTCAACAAGGTTAATCGAATTGGACAATGGAAATACCTATGGGAAAAAAGACTAGATCAAATGGAGTTGTTCTGGAAAGAAAAAGTAAAACAGCATCCTAAAAACCGTTTTGAAACGTTATTTGTTGAAGCCTTCCCATATTATATAGGCTTAACGGAAAATGCAATTCAATACTTGGTTGATACAGAATTGGATGAGGTACCTACACCAATCGATTCAGCTACGATTTGTCATCACCGTTTCACTCAGCGTTCATGGGATAGAGAGTCATTTACGAAGCTTCCTACAGAATGGGTGTTTGACCATTACACAAGGGACTTGGCCGAATTTATACGGGACCAATATGCAGGTGGGGAAACGGGAAAAAATGGGCAAATCATGCACTTTTTGAAGGAGTATGAACGGGTTAATCCTCTTTCCCCCTTTTCTTGGAGATTATTATATGCGCGGCTTTTATTTCCGTTGCATTTTTTCGAATGTATTGAAGGGTATTATATGACGGAATCAGAGAACAAAAAAGAAAAACAATTACAAAGATTAGAAGCAATACTGAACCATTCTAGTGATCATGAACGATTTTTAGCTACCTTTCTACCAAGCGTAGGAATAGACGAAAAAAGACTAACAATTCCGAACATCGGTTGGCTTCAACTATAAAGATATATGGTACTATAGAAAAAGTACACGAAAAATTTCCGTGGGCACTTTCACAATGAAGGTGTTTTTTTTATTAGAATTTTCCTAAAAGAATCTTTTTTATAAAAAAATATCCTTTTATACCAGTGTGTTAAGCGTTTTCAAATAAAAAGTCTGAAAAAAAACACTTGTAAAAACACAGTATCACTACTATAATGTCTTTTATAGAAGGACAAATGTATTTCTAGGGAATACATAGGAGGCGGATAATAATGAAAAGTATATCAGTTGGATTATTAGGATTAGGTACGGTTGGAAGTGGTGTTGTAACCATTTTAAAAAATCATCAAGATAAATTAATGCACCAAGTTGGTTGCCCAATAGAAGTAAAGAAGGTATTAGTTCAAGATATTCATAAAAACCGAACAGTAGAAATTGATCCTTCCTATTTGACAACGAATGCAAATGAGGTTATTGAGGACCCTGAAATTGATGTAGTCATTGAGGTTATGGGTGGAGTGGAGGATACAAGACAATTAGTGCTTCAATCTCTACGTAACAAAAAACATGTTGTAACAGCTAATAAGGACCTAATGGCGTTATATGGCCCAGAGCTATTAAAAGTTGCAAGTGAAAATGGTTGTGACTTGTTCTATGAAGCAAGCGTTGCTGGTGGGATTCCAATCCTGCGCGGTTTGGTTGACGGCTTTGCATCAGACCGAATCATTAAAATGATGGGAATCGTGAATGGAACAACAAACTTTATTTTAACAAAAATGAGCAAGTTCGGCAGTGCTTATGAAGAAGTGTTGAAAGAAGCACAGGAGCTTGGTTATGCTGAAGCAGACCCAACCGCTGATGTTGAAGGCCTAGATGCAGCAAGAAAGATGGCAATCTTGGCTTCATTAGGATATTCCATGAATATCGACCTTAAAGACGTCCGCGTTCAAGGAATTTCTTCTGTAACAAGCGATGATATCGAATATAGTAAACGATTAGGCTATGTAATCAAGCTAATTGGTACTGCACATCGAAAGGGAGAAAAGGTTGAGGTGAGTGTTCAACCAACATTACTTCCGGAATCTCACCCACTAGCTGGTGTAAATGACGAATTTAATGCGGTATATGTATATGGAGAAGCAGTCGGAGAAACAATGTTCTATGGACCAGGAGCAGGTAGTTTGCCAACAGCAACATCAATCGTTTCAGATTTAGTTGCTGTTATGAAAAATATGCGACTTGAAGTGAATGGTCTAAGTGCTGTATCACCTCAATATGAGAAAAAGCTAAAAGAAGACTCTGAGATTTTCTCGAAATACTTCTTGCGTATTCACGTAAAAGATCAAGTTGGAGCTTTTGCAAAAATTACATCTTTATTCTCAGAACGTGGTGTAAGCTTTGAAAAAATTCTTCAATTACCGTTAAAGAATAAGGATTTAGCTGAAATTGTACTTGTTACTCATCAAGCATCACTACGAGACTACGAGGAAATTTTAGTACAGCTTAGAGATTTACAAATTATCCAAGAAGTGAAAAGCTCTTATCGAGTTGAAGGAGGAAACCAAGCATGAGATGGCAAGGTCTATTACAACAATTTCGCGAATATTTACCGGTAAATACAGATACTCCAATGCTGTCTTTAAATGAAGGAAATACACCATTACTTCCGTTGCATTCTATTTCAGAGGATCTTGGTGTGGAATTATATGTAAAAGTAGAAGGCGCAAACCCAACTGGTTCCTTTAAGGATCGGGGGATGGTAATGGCGGTTGCTAAGGCGGTTGAAGAAGGCAGTGACACGATTATCTGTGCATCTACTGGAAATACTTCAGCAGCAGCTGCCGCCTATGCAGCACGAGCTGGTCTTCGCTGTATCGTTGTTATTCCTGAAGGTAAAATTGCAATGGGAAAATTAGCGCAAGCTGTCATGTATGGGGCTGAAATCATCTCAATCGAAGGAAACTTCGACCATGCATTAAAAATGGTTCGTAATATCAGTGAAACAGCACCTATTACTCTCGTAAACTCTGTCAATCCATATCGAATTGAAGGACAAAAAACAGCAGCATTTGAAATTTGTGTGCAGCTGGATGGAGCTCCTGATGTATTAGCGATTCCTGTCGGAAATGCAGGGAATATTACAGCATACTGGAAAGGATTTAAAGAGTATCATGAGCGTCATAATACTGGCCTTCCGGAAATGCGTGGATTTGAAGCAGAGGGTGCAGCAGCAATTGTTAAAAATAAAGTCATTGAAGATCCTGAGACAGTTGCAACAGCGATTCGAATCGGAAACCCTGCAAGCTGGGATAAAGCTGTTGCAGCTGCAAGTGAGTCGAATGGTAAAATTGATGAGGTATCAGATGCTGAAATTCTCGAAGCATATCGATTATTAGCACGAAAAGAGGGCGTGTTTGCAGAACCAGGCTCATGTGCGTCAATCGCAGGAGTAATCAAGCAAGTACGCAGTGGTGAAATTAAAAAAGGTAGCCGAGTAGTTGCAGTCCTAACAGGGAATGGATTAAAGGATCCCAATATCGCAATTGAAGCAACTGAAATTAAGCCTGTTGTATTACCTAACGATGAAAAGGCTGTTTACGATCATATTAGAGGAGCCGTTTTACATGAAGTTTGATCAAGCCTTTAAAATAAAAGTACCAGCAAGTACAGCAAATCTCGGGCCAGGATTTGATTCATTAGGACTGGCGGTCAACCGCTATTTAACTCTTCAGGTCGAACCAAGCAATCAATGGGAGTTTGTTCCACAATCAGAAGAAATTTTAGATACACCAACTGATAAAGAAAATTTTATCTATCAAATCGCTGCAAAGGTGGCCCATATTTACTCATGTGAGCTACCTCCCTGCAAGGTTTTTGTTCAGAGCAATATTCCATTAGCGAGAGGTCTTGGAAGTAGTGCTGCTGCCATTATCGCGGCAATTGAGCTTGTAAATGAACTTTGTGAACTTCAATTAACAAAACAACAAAAGCTTGAATTAGCATGTGATTTTGAGGGACATCCGGATAATGTAGGTGCCTCTTTATATGGTGGCTTAGTCATTGGTAGTCATCGGGGAAGTGAGGACACGGATCTTATTCATGTGAATGACCTCTCTTTCGATATGGTGGTTGTTATACCTCCTTATGAATTAAAAACAAAGGATGCTCGCAGTGTGCTGCCAACAGAATTAACCTACCCAGACGCTGTTAAAGCTAGCTCGATAAGCAATGTAATGGTTGCGGCTCTTTTAACAAAGAACCATGAGTTGATGGGGAAAATGATGGAATTGGATTTATTCCATCAGCAGTATCGGGCTAAGCTCATTCCCGAGTTCGACAGCATTCATCGAGTTGCTAAGAGAGCAGGAGCATTTGGGGTTGCCATTAGTGGAGCAGGACCTACAGTGATTTGCTTTACCGAGAGTGGAAAAGGAAATCAGTTAAAAGCGGATCTTTCCCTTGTATTTGAAGGGTATCAGGTAGAAGAAGTATCGATTGAGAAAAATGGCAGTATGTTAACAACACTGTCGTTACATGAATAAAAAAGCGAAACCAACGAGGTTTCGCTTTTTTTGAATTGAAAAACTGTCACTAAACGAAAAATACTGCCACTATCCCAGATTTACTGCCGCTAAATCAAAATACTGCCACTAGCAATTTTAAGCATAAAAAAATGCCTCAAAAATTTGAGGCACTTCGTTTCATCTATTTATTAGAATACTTGTTCAACTTCGACTACACCTGGAACTTCTTCTAATAATGCACGTTCAATTCCAGCTTTTAATGTGATTGTAGAGCTTGGGCAGGTTCCACAAGCACCTAATAAACGAAGCTTAACAACACCATCTTCTACATCAACTAAATCACAGTCTCCGCCATCACGAAGTAAAAATGGACGAAGTTTATCTAATACTTCTTGTACTTGTTCTTTAATATCCATTACATTGACTCCTTTCCTCATACCTTTATAATTATTATAATCTGTTTACTGGAAAAAATCTATTAAAAGCAAGAGAAGCATTTTTCCAATTTTTAATTACATATGCGTATTGAGAAAATCTGTGATGTACTATTATTTCTTTCAGTGTCCATTTTAACAGATTTTTAGTACAATGGAAAAAGAAATGATTGGGGAAAGGGTGAAAGTGAATGGATAAGCAAAAGGTTGAAATCTGTGTATATGGTGCAGAGGTACTTTGCCCTAGCTGTGTGAACCTTCCTTCTTCAAAGGAGACCTACGAGTGGCTGGAAGCAGCGCTGAGCAGAAAGTTTCCAAACCAACCCTTCGACATTACACATATTGATATTTTTGATCCACCAGGGGACGAAGAGAAAAATGCATTTGCACGTCGTGTAATCGAAGAAGATATGTTTTATCCCGTTGTGGTGCTAGAAGACACCATTGTCGGAGAAGGCAGCCCAAAACTTAAAACAATTTACGCTGAAATGGAGAAATACGGGTATAAGGCAGCTGAATAAATGAGTAAAAGTAAGGGGGACTGCAGCTCTTCCTTACTTTTTTGTGGAGAATTTTAAAAAAGGACAAAAAGCTTGGGAAGGACAAATTTTTCAGAGACAAAACATACAGTGGATAAGAAGGAATTGTCTTTGAGAAGAGCTCTCAAAGACAAAACTCTAAGGCAGAAGCGTCTGATTGTCTCTGAGCCTGTGTCT
>NZ_JBALOP010000052.1:80564-88422 GCF_036962685.1 Bacillus sp. JJ1566
AAAACGAGTGAGTAGCACAAAGTAATTGTCTGTGATGCCCAGGCAAAAACGCCGAAGTGTATCTAATCCTATGTTTCCAGGGACAAACCGTGCGAGTAGCAAAGAGCAGTTGTCACTGAGCCGGCCCCCATCCTCCAATATCACAAAGACAATAAAATTTTGAAGATCCTCCAAATACAGCCTCATATAAAACACAAAAAATCGCGGCCCCAAAAGCTACCGCGATTTTTTATTATCATCCATTATGATACTTGTACATCCATAATACTCCTGATTTTAACATACGTGGCACGCGTCCCGTGAGTGGACGATCTGCTACTAATCCGAAGCCTTCTTTTTTACCAAGCGAACCAAGTACGCCTTTAAGCTTGATTTTTGGAAACTCAGTTGGTGGGGCTTCACCTTTCCAGCGCTTTTGAAGAACTTGAACAATTTGTTCTGCCTGGCCTTCCGCTAGCTGGGCACTTGGAGCATGTGGTAAGCTTGCACAATCCCCTACAACATAGACATGTTCATCATTTGGTAAATTATGTTGTGGAGTTAAAATTACCCGGCCACTACCGTCTTTTTCAACATCTAGGTCCCGAACGATCTTATTTGGTTGAATACCAGCTGTCCAAACAACAACATCACTTTGAACAGGTTGATCATTATTATATAAGACGTCTTCTTCGACTCTTGTTATATTTGAGTTATTAATAATCTCGACTTCGTTTTTATCAAACCAGTTTTCAACATACATACTTAATTTTTCCGGGAAAGCGGAAAGGATGTGGTTTCCTCTATCAAACAGCTTAATTTGCAAGTCCGGTCTGCTTTCATAAAGTTCACTCGCTAGTTCAACCCCGCTTAAACCTGCTCCGACTATGGAAACAGTTGCACCGGCAGGAAGATTATTAAGTCTCTGATAGGTTTCCCTCGCATTGTCAATTGACTGGATGCTATATGTGAATTCCTTCGCACCTGGCACATTGTGATACTTGTCCTCACAGCCCAATCCAATCACTAAATCATCATATCTTACCGATTCTTCATCTTTAATGTGAACCAGCTTTTCATTCATATCAATGCCCGTAACTTCCCCAAATTTTACGTGTAAACGAGGGTGTTCAGGAAATGTGACACGAACATGTGAATCAGAAATGGTACCTGCTGCAAGTGCATAAAATTCCGTTTTTAAACTATGATAAGGTGCTCGGTCAATTAAGGTGATTTGAATACCTTCGGGCAATTGATTTGGCAGCAGGCGCTGTAACATCCGCATTCCACCATACCCACCACCAAGTATAACAAGATTTTTCATGCTGATTATCCCCTTTTGTTCCTCTCTTTAGTTGAAACGTTTTCAAGCTTTATCAATAATAATTTTATCTGTATCTGTAATCCTTTTCAAAGACACTAAAATTATAGCGAAAATGTGACAAAATAACAACTTATATCGGTAAAATTGACGAATGGAAAAAAAGAGAGTACGATAGGTAGTTGTAGTGAGGTGAAAAACCAGTGAATCCTATCATTGAATTTTGTGTTAGTAATTTGGCAAGTGGCTCCCAAAAAGCAAAGGAAATCCTTGAACAGGATCCTAATCTTGATGTAATTGAGTATGGATGTCTAAGCTATTGTGGGCAATGCTTTGAGTCATTATATGCTCTTGTAAATGGGGATGTAGTTACTGGTGAAACAGCTGAAGAGCTTGTTGAAAATATCTATGCCTATTTAGAAGAAAACCCAATGTTCTAATACAAACTTTTAATATAAATGTTGAAAAAGCAGTTAATAGACTGCTTTTTCTTATTTTTGGGCAAAAAGAAAACCCTCCATTCAAGAATGAAGAGTTTCTAAAAAAACGGGGGATAATCTCATTGTGGTCAAGGAAATATTATTTTATACTTAAAATAAGAAAAATTTAACAACGAACGGATTATTTGTATCAAATTCATTTTAACATTATACTTATAGTAATAATCAAAATTTGAAACCTTTAAAAAAGAAGGAGGTTCGAACGTGACAAATCGTGTCGTTGATATTTCTGAAGCAGCTGCTTTTCAAATTAAAGATATGATGAAACAGAATGAGGAAGAAGGATCATTCTTACGTGTTGCTGTTAAAGGTGGCGGTTGTAGTGGACTTTCTTACGGAATGGGCTTTGAACAAGAAGATACTGAAGTGGATCTACATGATGAACAACATGGGATTAAGATCTTGATCAATAAAGAAGATGCACCGATTTTAACAGGGGTAAAAATAGACTTCAAACAATCCCTAATGGGCGGAGGATTTACCATTGATAATCCGAATGCAATTGCTTCATGTGGTTGTGGTTCTTCTTTCCGTACAGCAAAAGTAGCGGGAACACCTGAAAATTGCTAATACAAAAGTTAGGCTTCTAAACAGAGCCTGACTTTTTTATTGCCCAAATGTGGCAAAAGTTAGACGGTGGAATTGACATTTTTCTTACAAACGCCAAAAACTATTGTTTTTTAAATATTCTTAAGCTTTAAAAAGCTAATCAACTACTTGAAATATCAATATAAAAGTCATATTATAGGATATGGATATTAAATAGTAAAACTTTTTGACAAATGTCGTAATTTTTTATGTCCAGTCATGGTATCTTACGTGAAGGATATCACAAACTATATTATCAATAAAATCAGAGCTTGCGGTTGAAAATAGAAGTAAGAGATTTTTTGCTGCAAAAAAAGAAAAGGGTGGCGGATTACAGTGAGAAAGCCAAAAATAGTCGTTTTAGGTGCAGGATACGGTGGATTAACTACGATTGTTAACCTACAAAAAACATTAGGTGTAAATGAAGCTGATATTACACTTGTTAATAAAAATGATTACCATTATGAAACTACTTGGTTACACGAAGCTTCAGCAGGTACTTTACATGCAGATCGTGTACGTTACCAAATTGAAGATGTAATTAGTGGTCATAAAGTAAAATTTGTAAAAGGCTCTGTAGCAAAGATTGACACTGAAGGAAAACGTGTAATCCTTGAAGATGATTCACAGGTTGAATATGATTATTTAGTTGTTGCATTGGGCGGAGAATCTGAGACATTTGGTATTAAAGGCTTGAAGGAATATGCATTTACAATTTCAAACATAAATACAGCTCGTCAAATAAGAGAGCATATTGAATATCAATTTGCAACGTATAATACAGAAGAAGAAAAAGACGATACCCGTCTAACGATTGTTGTTGGTGGAGCAGGTTTTACTGGAATTGAGTTCTTAGGGGAACTCGTTAACCGAGTTCCTGAGCTTTGCCGCGAATACGATGTTGATCAAAATAAAGTAAAAATTTACTGTGTCGAAGCTGCACCTAACGCATTACCAGGCTTCGATCCTGAATTAGTTGAATATGCAGTAAACCACCTAGAGAAAAAAGGTGTAGAATTTAAAATCGGTACTGCCATCAAAGAAGGTACACCAGACGGAATCATCGTTGGTAAAGATGATGTTACTGAGGAAATCAAAGCTGGTACTGTTGTTTGGGCAGCAGGTGTACGCGGAAACAGCGTAATCGACGCTTCTGGCTTTGAAGCAATGCGTGGACGTGTGAAGGTTGATAAACAGCTTCGCGCACCAGGACATGACAATATTTTCTTCGTTGGGGATAGTTCATTAGTCATTAACGAAGAAATCAATCGTCCATATCCTCCAACTGCACAAATTGCAATGCAACAAGGCGCTTTAGTTGCCAAAAACATCGCAGTTCTTGTTCGTGGACAAGGTGAGCTTGGTGAATTTTCATTCGATAACAAAGGGACTGTATGTTCACTTGGTGAGCATGATGGAATCGGAGTTGTATTCGGTAGAAAGATTTGGGGTTCCAAAGCGGCATTCATGAAGAAAGTAATCGATAATCGTGCACTATTCATCGTGGGTGGTCCATCACTTGTTCTTAAAAAAGGTAAATTAAAGTTCTTATAAGATAGTCTAAAGGAATGTGGGGAGACTCGCATTCCTTTTTCACTTTTTAGCCATAATCATAAAGTAAAATCAATTGACTTAAGTTCCATCCCTTTAGTACACTAGGAAGGGATTTGTGTTCGTCTAGCTCAGCGCCTAGCCCCTCGAGGTCACAATCCAATCTGTCAAGAAGGTCAAAGAACAACCTTCTAGCCAGCTCGTCTTGTGCTTGTCGGACTTGCACAGGACAAGGAAAGCTTCGACAGCATGATCCTCGCACGAAGAAAATGCATAGCATTTTCGAGGATGTGTTGACATCGACGTTTGCCACAGGACGTGGCAGTAGTTAGTCGATGAGCCACTTGGGGAGGCGCTTGCGCATTTGTGACTTGGAGGAGAGTTACCATGACACTCAGCTTTTTACCGATTTTATTAATTTCGATGCTGTTATTTTTCGTTTTATTTTTTGGAATTGGATTCATTCTTAATATGCTTTTACGGATGTCGTGGATCATGGCTATTATCTACCCGGTTATTGCGTTAGCAATTGTTCAAGAGGTTTCGTTTCTCGACTATTTCACCTCACCTGGAAATGCATTTCGCTCACTAGGTAATAGCATTATGACACTAGCCCCATTAGATATTACGATTTTACTAAGTGGCCTAGCTGGTGCGATTTTATCTGGAGTGGTCATTAAACTGCTTCGAAAAAAAGGATACAGAATGTTCTAGAAAACCTTTTCCATATAGTGATTATGAGAAGAAACGTAAGGATTTAGTGATGGATCCTTACGTTTCTTTTTTATATTTAGTTTTATTTTCCAACCTTAAACGAATAATTTCTAACCGAATTGGAAAGAAATAGAGTCGTGAGAGGAGTGGAAAAATGTGTTTCATTTAAACACAAATATAAGAAGAAGTGCAATGACGATATTAGTGATTTTTGCACTATTTACTACGTTCCAATCTTTTTCCGGAGTTGAGACAAAGGATCTTACAAGCTGGGCAAGCGAGCAAATAAAAGAGAAATCGCAATCAGTTGTCATGAAAAATGTTGGACTGTTCTCAAAATTTACGTTTTTCATAAATGGAAAAAAGGCGATCACGGCTTCCAATGTTGAGAGTACATTACCAATCGAAGAAGCGATTGATTTTTCAAAATACCCAACAAAAACAGTTGTAGCGACTGGATACACGGCAGGAGTTGAATCAACAGGTAAAGATTCAAATCACCCATCCTACGGGATCACTTACTCGGGTGTAAAGGTAAAGCGCGACCTGTATTCTACAATTGCAGCTGATTTAAATGTCTTCCCAATCGGGACTATCCTGTTTATTCCTGATTACGGGTATGGTGTTGTGGCAGACAAAGGTGGAGCCATTAAAGGAAATAAAATTGATTTGTATTATGAAACAGTTCACGATGTCTATAATAAATGGGGGAAGAAAACCCTCGATGTGTATGTGATCAAAATGGGCGACGGTAAAATATCAGAAGAAGAAATCGTTGCAATGAATGAAGATAAGGCAATGCAGGTATTCCGTCAGCAAATTATAGGTGAAAAAAGTTAACGGGCTAATCGCAATGATTAGCCCGTTTTGGATGCTACAAGATATTAAGTAATAATGTTAATAAGATTCCAGTTAGTCCACCAAAAAATACTTCGATTGGCTTATGCCCCAAGAGTTCTTTTAACTCACTACGTTTTCTAGCTTCATCAAGCTTTGGCCATAGCTTTGCATCCTCAGCAAATTTTTGAAAATCCGCAACAAGCTGGTTTAGAACTGTAGCCTGCTCACCAGCATGTCTGCGAACGCCAGAAGCATCGAACATGACGATTACAGCAAATACTGTAGATATCGCAAAAAAAGGAGAATCGAATCCTTGCTCAAGGCCAATTCCAGTTGTTAAGGCTGTTACAGCAGCTGAATGGGAGCTAGGCATACCTCCAGTGCTCGTTATCAGGGACCAATCAACTTTTTTGGTCACTACAAAATGTAGAGGGACCTTAACAAATTGCGCAAATCCAATTGCAGCAAGTGCGGCCCAAAGGGGGAAATTAGTAAAAAGCTCCATGTAAACTTCGTCCTCTCGTCAAAATACACTTTTTTCTCTTTATTAATTGAAAATATAATTTACTGTATTTTAAAAACTTATTCAATAGAAATCTAATGTAAAACTTTATTATTATTATAAAAGAATTTACATAAGCCTGCAAAATGAATTCTTCTCCAATGGCTGTAAGGTGAAATTTAGTGTCTCGAAGTATATAATAAGAAGGTGAAAATTAGTTGGAGGTGTAAAAAATGTTTACAGTTAAAAATGAAGTAAAGGTACAGGATGCACATGAAGCCATACTAATTGGTTTATATGCTAAAAATCAAAAGACAACTGGGCTGACACAGGAATTAGATACATTAGTAGATGGTCAAATTACAGTCCTATTAAAAGAAGGAGACATATCTACGAAGCAAAATACCGTTTCTAAAGTACATACATTAGGAAAGGCTCCTATTAAACGAGTGTATTTTCTCGGGCTTGGTAAGGAAGCTAAACAATCCTTTGAATCACTTAGAGAAGCATTTGGAAAGGCTGTTAAAGCAATCGATGAAGCAAAATTAGAAAGCTTTGCCGTTTGGTTAGATTCCTTTGTAACTGAAGGACTCGATGCCCAAGATGTTGCGCATGCATTTGGAGAAGCGCTTGCATTGTCTACCTATAAATTTGCGGATTATAAGCAAAAGCCAAATGAGCCAGAAAAGAAAATTGTAGAAGTAGTCGTTTACACAGAGGCAGCTGCTGATGAGGTTGAGGCTAGTTTGACAGTAGGATATGCATATGGACAAGGAACAAACTCTGCAAGAACTCTTGTAAATCTACCGGGAAATATGCTAACTGCTACAGATATAGCGAATTACGCAGCTGAACTAGGAAAGAAATATGAGTTTGAGGTAGAAATCCTTGAAAAAGAGGATATGGAAAAGCTTGGGATGGGCGCTCTATTGGCAGTAAATAAAGGTTCTGTCGAGCCGCCGAAATTGATTGTCCTCAAATATCAAGGAAAAGAAAACTGGGAGGATGTCATCGGTCTTGTCGGAAAAGGGATTACCTTTGATACGGGCGGTTATTCAATCAAGCCAAAAGACGGAATTGTGGGCATGAAAACGGATATGGGTGGAGCAGCTGCTGTATTAGGCGCAATGGAGATTATTGGTGAGTTACGTCCTGAAAAGAATGTTGTGGCTGTCATCCCATCAACCGACAATATGATCAGTGGTGATGCCTTTAAGCCAGACGATGTAGTAACATCTATGAATGGTAAAACTATTGAAATACTAAATACAGATGCAGAAGGACGTCTAGCATTAGCAGATGGAATCACATATGCAAAATTCCACGGTGCTTCCTATTTAGTGGATGTTGCAACATTAACTGGTGGAGTGATTGTCGCACTAGGAAATGATATTACTGGTGCTATGACTAATAATGAGACCTTTTTTGAAGAAGTGTTGGAAGCGTCATTAGAAGCTGGCGAACCAATCTGGCGTCTACCGATGACAGAAAACCATAAAAAGCGTGTTCGTAAGAGCCAGGTGGCGGATTTAAACAATTCACCAGGACGTGATGGTCATGCGATTTTTGCAGGTACTTTCCTTAGTGAATTCGCGGAAAATACGCCATGGGTGCACCTTGACATTGCAGGCACGGCAACAACGACATCACCTCATAATCTAGGCCCTGCAGGAGCGACCGGTGTAATGGTTCGTACCCTTGCAACCTTAGTCGAACGATTTGGAGAAACAGAAGAATAAATAATGTGGAAGTCTACCTTTGGGTAGGCTTCTTTTTATGAAATTATAAAAAATTAATCTGTAAGAAAGGTTTCGCGGTACACACTTGGGTGAAAACAGAAGTAGCGTGTACTGCAAGAAAGGT
>NZ_JBALOP010000052.1:88602-98755 GCF_036962685.1 Bacillus sp. JJ1566
AGAAGTAGCCATGTACTGCAAGAAAGGTCTCACGGTACATGCTTGTGCGAAAACAGGAGAAGTGTGTACTGCAAGAAAGGTTTCGCGGTACACGCTGATAGAAACCAGGAGCATTTTTACACTATAATATTCCACTTATCATTTTCGGATGGATTGCAGCGATCGAGCTATAATAAACATCCCCACGAAAAAAGTCGTGGGGAGTTTTTATTTTTTAAGATGCTTTTGTTGAAATATGATTCACTGAATTTTTGGTTACCGCTCGATAAATTCTTGGAGAAATGAGGGCGGCGAAGATGGTAAAAGCGAGGTCCTTTATAATAAACCAAGCCATAACTGCCCAAGCTGCACCGTAGCTCATTTTTACCTCTAACCAAAAGTTTAATGCAAAATACATATAGTTTGTTCCAATGAAATAGTTCATGAAAAGACCAACAAATGCTGCGAACATGAAGGTTTTTAATGTTGGTGTCCCCTTTGCATGTTCAACCACTTTTCCAGCGAAATATGCTGTTGCAATAAACGATAAAATAAATCCACCCGTACCCCCAATGATTGGTGAAATTCCCGCTTCAAACCCTGAAAAAACAGGTGCTCCTGCAATCCCAACGAGCATATATACGATCATCGAAATAGCACCTAATCGACTCCCGAGTAAAAGCCCTGCTAATACGGCAAAAAAAGTCTGCATCGTCAATGGAACCCCAGCGACCTGTAAAAAAGGAACCATTGAGGTAATGTTTGCACCGATTGCCATAAGCGCCGCAAACATTCCGACATATGTAATTTCAATTGCTCGGATTCGTGGTTTCGAAATTGCTGTCATTTTGTGTTAACCCCCAATTATTTTTAGTTAACAAAATCGTAAAACAAGAATAATTATATGTCAACATAAAAATTAAATGAGTTAACAAATAAAAAGTTGAGTCATATCACTTCGGAAACGTTATAAAATAAATGTAGATGAATTCTATTTTCAATATCCTTTAAAAAGCATACTGTACTCTATTCTAATTGTTATAGTTAAAAAATATTTTTACTGTCCATTGTAAGAAAGATGTGTCAAAAGGGATGTCCTAAAAATATAATGCCCATATCCGAAAATGTTGGGAGCGGTCGGAATGAGTATTGGAATTGTATTAATGGGCCTTTTTGTCGGTTTTTTGGTCGGATTAACTGGTGTAGGTGGAGCGGCATTGTTAACTCCATTTTTAATCCTGATTGGCATTAACCCGCTAATTGCAGTCGGAACAGATTTTGTCTACAACTCAATAACGAAGTTTTTTGGGTCTGTTCAGCATTTTCGGCAGAAAACAATCAATTTTAAACTAGTGAAATATTTGGCTTTAGGAAGTGTTCCTAGTGCAATAATAGCGGTGACTACTTTACATTTTGCTGGGGGAGATAAACTCCTTCAAGGAGAAATTGTGAAGCATGCCCTCGGTTACGTACTCATGCTGGTTGCCATTGCGACCGTGATAAAGACATTATTCAGCTCTCGTTTTTCAGAAAGCTCCTACAGTGTAAAGCCTATCGAAGATAAAGTAAAAGCCACCATACTACTAGGTGCACTCCTAGGTTTTATTGTAGGATTAACTTCTGTGGGTTCTGGGTCGCTATTTGCACTTGCGATGTTGTTATTTTATCGATTACGTGCCTCTGAATTAGTTGGAACAGATATTGCACATGCATTTATTTTAGTTACTGTGAGCAGCTTTTTTCACGTAGGTTTTGGAAATGTTGACTTTCTCTTAGTGACGAATTTACTTTTTGGATCAATTCCTGGCGTAATTATCGGAAGCTCATTATCAGCAAAAGTTCCAATGAAGCCACTACAAACAGTCATAGGGATCATCATTTTTATAAGTGGTTTGAAATTAATCTATTGAATTGCGAATTTGAGGACCTTAGTGTAAAATTACACTAAGGTTTTTGCTTTCTCTCTAAAGAGAAGGTGAATGGATAACATAGGTGATTAACATGGATAAGGAACAATTAACCGAAATGCTCTCTGAAAAAATGAAGCTAATCCGGACTGAAAAAGGATATACACAGGATAAAATGGCTGAGGTTTTGGGTATTTCGAAAAAGACGTTAGTGCAAATTGAAAAAGGAAGGATTCAAGCCGGTTGGACATGTATCGTAGCCGTATGTGCATTATTTCGCGATAGTGAAATTATCCAAACTACATTAGGGGGAGACCCTGTTGATGTGATTGAAATTATTGGACGAAATGGAATCGATCGTGCGAAAGAACGTACCATGGGTGGTAAGTTGTGGTGGAAGGATATCCAACAAGAAGGAAGATTTCGGCTCCAACAAAATATGATTAGCCAACACTATCGCATTTTAGATGATGCCAATTTTAGGTGGTATTCTTCGTTTGATAAAGAGGAGGCCTATAGCAGGCTAAAAGAAATTTCCATTGAATCCAATTAACAAAATGGGGCACAACTTATTTGGCCCCATATTTCTTCTTTTTTGCAGTTTTATTTTTTGAATACGTAGACGAAGTTAAATTATTATTCATTGCTGCTTCTTCATTTAGTTTTTCGTTTTTAGCCATCTAACTTCCTCCATGTATGTCATTTAGTGATCAATCGAAAAACCATCGTAGCGTTCGTTTAGATATTCATTTTCGCCAGTTGCGAAATTTATATTTCGAAGGTCTAGCTCTGGATCAAGCTGATTCACAAGCTGTTCTTCTTTGCTTTGGATAATTCTTAGCGTGTCTCTTTCTCTATCTTCCATTGATTTTACCTCCTCGTGTTTTTATCATGTCCTAAACTTTATAAATTTCATTCTTGTAATTAAAAAAGAACGATAGGCAAATTTTTACCTTCGTTCTCACTACAAATTTCTATCCACTATCGCCATCTTAATGCAATAGTTAACAAACTGGATTTAGAGCCTCCTACACTTGCCTCTAATTTAAGATTTAAACCATCAGGATTAAAGGCAGCTGTTACTTTTGACTGAATCCCTGTTGTTTTTAGCAGTCGATCTACTTCCTTATCATTTGATGCCTGTGCAGCAGCCATTACCTTTTTCGCAAAGTCCCTTGACTCGGCTAATTTAGCAAGTATTAGGCTTGCATCCTTCATTAGAATTCTCATTTCTTCTGCTGATTCCTTAAATAAAGTCGGATCAACCTCGGGTAATTTTCGTAAATATGGGTATGGATAATAAGGTACTGTGTCGGGAAATACAGAATGACTAGTAATATTTGAGAAATAGCCTGGATACAAAACTGTTCTTGGCGGTCCTTGACGTCCATAGATAAACGGATGATGGTACAACGGAAGGCCTCCCTTAAATCAAATGCGCCTTGGCGTTTTTGCACCCAGATTTTTTCGAGCCCTGCTCGAAAATTTTCCTTTGAAAATCTGTGGCATCCGCCGTAGGCTTTAACTTTATTCAGTCGGAATTTTAGCCTCGACTCAAATTGTATGCACTCTTATTTTAGAAGTAGAGAACATCAGCTGAATAAAGTTAAAATTATCTTACAATATATGTTAAATTTATGATAAGGTGCGGCTAATTCGTCACTTAAGCCCTACTTTCTGTCAATGCCTAGCTTCTTTAACACAATACCCTCCCACAGCTTCCAAGGAAGTGAATTCTTAAGGGTAATGGATATTCTTGTCCCTTTTCCTATCGGATAGCGAAGTTTAGGCAAAGTAGGTTTTGCAGCAAGCCTAACGATGAACTTCGCAACTGCAAGTGGGTCTCCGTACGAAGCTTGATTATTTTCAAGGTTTGCTTCAATTTTTTTCATCATTTCATGATAAGGTGATGTGGAAAGCATCGACTTTGCGGCGATCTTTTTTCCACTACTCCAAATATTTGTTTGAAATGAGCCTGGTTCAATCAGTACTACATCGATTCCAAAAGGTCTTACCTCAAGCTGCAACGATTCAGACCAGCCTTCTAAGGCATGCTTCGACGCAACATAAGGGGAGAGGCCTGGAAATCCGATTTGTCCGCTTATGCTACTGAGATTCATGATTTTTCCAGCCCGTTGCTGTCTCATAAAAGGGAGAACAAGCTTGGTTACTTCAATCAACCCGAAAAAGTTCGTTTCAAATTGAGCCCTGTATTCAGAAATTGAAATTTCCTCGGCAAATCCCCCTGTAGCAAATCCAGCATTATTCAATAAAACGTCCACTCGACCAAGAACTTGAAGCGTTAATTGAAAATCCTTCAATGAAACTGTATCAGTCACATCTAATTGACAAAAAAGAAGATTCTCCTCTAATGTTGAGTTTTTTAATTGACTTAGTATCTGTTCTTTTTTATGTAAATCCCTCATGGTCGCGACAACAAAAAAACCCTTTTTCAAAAATTCGATTGAACTTAACAGGCCAAATCCACTCGAAGCACCAGTAATGATCACAATGGGCTTTTCCACGATATTTTCTCTCCCTTAAAATTCAAAAATAGTTTCTAATAATATCCATTTAATTCTATAATAGAATAGGATGAGTATCTATAATTAACTACATACCCGGTGAAGGCGGGATATTATTGAATATAAATGAAGTAGTGTCGATTATTCAAGAACATGGTTATATTGGGCTTTATGTGTGGTTGTGGGTGGGTGCATTTGTGATCCCAATCCCGAATGAAGTCATTGTGTCTACTATAGGTTTTTTTGCAGCAGAGGATGTTTTTGTTCCATGGAGGATTTTTATTGTTACATACTTAGGAATATTAACTGCTGTCACAACAAGCTATGTATTAGGACGCTTCGCGGGACATGCGATGGTTATTTTTCTTAATAAACAAAACAAAACGAGAAGAAAGATCGCTCGAGCTTTATCCATTATTGAAAAATACAACATGTTTGCATTGGCGTTTTGCTATTTTGTTCCGGGCTTTCGCGTTTTGTTTCCGTTCTTATTTGGCTTTAGTAAATTTTCTTATGTGAAATTTGCAACAACCATGTACACAACTATTTTTATTTGGGTTTCGTTGATTTTTTCAGTCGGTTATTTTGCAGGGGAAGAATTCATTAATGCATTTCTTAAATACTACGATATCGTCATTGGCCTAGCTGTTGTGGCGTTGATGGTATTTGTAATGGTTAAAATAAGAAGGAGCAAAAAGCTACGAAAGCTTTCCCACTGAATTCGAATTTCGTATATGAGGGAGGGAAAAGAATAAAATTGTGGGACATTAACATTTGTATAAAAAGTCCTATTGAAATGAATGCTAGTAGCAAGAGGTGAGGTCTTGTGAACGCAAAAAAAGGAATTGTGGCAATCGCTATTTTTGCTTTCTTGTTTATCGGGGCATGGGTGATTCATGACCAAATGAAACGAGATTATGGTAAAAATCAAATAGAAAGCCAGCATCAATTTCAAATACAAACAATCGATTCTACACTAACAGAAGAAACAAACGTCTTCCCAAAATTTAAGCCTCGTGAATATATTCACATTGAACAATAAAGAAAGGATGAGATGAAGCATCCCATCCTACATCACGCTATTGTTTCTTACCATTGGAACTGGAATAGATTTGTTATGGAACATCATGATTAATACAGGCACAACCAGAAGTCCAAGAATAACAAATAGGCTAAATAATAAGTTTGATGTTAACGTGATCCCGGCCGTATGACCCGCATCCATATAGTCATTGAACAGGGATGTTATTTCTTGGTCCTCATGGAAATTTCCTAACATTAGAAATTCCTGGTTGTCGACATCATAATAAAAGAATTCATGCTTTTGGATATAGAAAATACTGTCACGCTTTAATTTATATGAAACATGCCCCACAACGACATTTGCCGTATATGTATCGATTTCCTCTTCGTTTTCTTTCGTCTCCGGATCATCTGTTGTAACCACCTTGGTGATTTCGGCTTCCTTTGAAATGGAATCGACTACCTTTGCGGAGCCTTCAGCATAATAATTGATTTCCTTCAATTTCCCATTCACCGCTTGGGTAAAATCAGATTCTCCAGTAGCACTAGCAGAACTGAGGAAGGTAAAAAACGCTAAACAAGTGACAAGCAACATAAACAAGAATCCCTTTTTCATAGAACCCCTCTTTCCTATATTAGTAGCCTTATACTATATGTATTTTAAAAAAAGAGATTAATACTTAAAAATGTATGTTAAAATCAAAAATGACATTTATATCTAAAATTAGAGGAATCAAAATGAAGAATACATATTTTACAAGCTACTTTCCGCTTATTTCTATCATCCTATTTAGCGTCTCATTCGCGATACTGACTGAATTGAAAACATTAGCTTTGTTAAAGCAGATGGGCGTTTACCGTGGTATGCAGGAGTTCTTTTCACCAACGTGGATTAATTTTGCAATCTTCTTTGTGTTTTTCCTACTCTATTTTATGGTGTTTGCTGCCTTAAAATTAATTGCCAATACATTGCTCGAGCTTTCCCTTTTATTTTTTACAAAGGATAACAGTGGTGAAAGCTTGAGGAAAATACGGGCGGGGTCTTTTTTCTATCTAGGAGGAGGGACTCTTTCACTAGCTTTTGTTCAATCCTTTTATGGGATTGTGTTAGTGCTTTTAGTAGCTACACTTGGCTATTTTATTTTTTTCGTTTATAAAATTCAGGGCACTTTAACCTTTGGTGGATTAATTGGGCTTGTCTTTTTCCATACCCTTAGCTGGTTTACCTTTTTTATGACGGTAACTTATGTTTGCATTCAGCTTTACAACAGTATAATCGCAAGTTTACCAATCTAAAAAAGCGAGCCCCTCATCATTAGTGGCTCGCTTTCATGATATCCTTCCAAATATACATTTGAGGTTTGCGTGACTCCATATAATAAATGCTTTTATTTTGATCATTTCCAACCCAAACACCAGCTGTGTATTGGTCAGTTAGACCGATAAACCAAAGGTCTTTTACATCATTCGTCGTGCCAGTTTTTCCACCAATATAACTGCTTGAAAAATAGGCTTCTTTACCTGTTCCCGATTTAACAACATCCTCAAGCAAGCTTCTTACCTTTTGATTAGCAGAATCACTCCACACCACTACAGGTTGTTCATCCCATTCATAAAGGATACTACCTTGTAAATCAGTAACCCTCGAGATTCCCCGAGCTTGAATAAATTGACCATTGTTTGCAAATGTTGCAAAGGCATTTGTCATCTCCAATGGAGACATTCCATAAGTAAACCCACCAATGGCTGCTGGTAAACTATGGTCTTCTTTAACCACATTCGAAAAATGAAGCTTATCTATATATGAAAATCCATGCTCAATCCCCATTCGTTCTAATAACCGAACAGCAGGGGTGTTGTAGGAATATTTAAAAGCGGTTTGTAAGCTGACATTTCCATATTGACCGCCCCCATAGTTTCGCGGGCAATAACCGTTTTTACAATAGTTATTGGCATTAATCGTTTGTGAAATTGAGGCATTCGTTTGGTCGAAATAAGGTGCATAAACAAGCAATGGCTTAATCACGGAACCTGGTTGTCGAAAAGCTTGAAAAGCGCGATTGAACGAAAACTTTTCATAGTTTTTCCCGCCTGAGATAGCGACGATTTGATTTGTCGTATTGTCGATAACGGCTGCTGCTCCTTGAACATTTGCATAGGGTAAATAGCGTTGCAAAGCATTTACAGTCTCTTGTTGTACATGCGAATTTAACGCCGTTTCAATGATTACTCCAGACCTGAGAACCTCTTTTACCCTTTTATCAAGTCCTTTTTGAAGCTCCTCCATTTCGCTGCCAGTCGCTAAACTAAGCTTTTCATTGTAGCCTTCTTTTTCAGCTATTAAATCTTCAAACTCTCGATAAATATAGGTTGTGTAATCTGGATATTGGTCGATACTTTCACTCAACGCAAGCTCAATCGGTTCCTCTATAGCACTTTCATATTCTTCAGATGATATTTTTCCAGCCTCTACTAAACTTTGTAAAATACGTTCTTGTCGTTCTTTCGTATTAGAAAAATTCGTAATAGGGTTGTAGAGGGATGGATTATTCGGGATTGCACATAAAAACGCTATTTTTGCTAGTGTCGCATCCTTTATAGACTGATTAAAATAAAGCTGGGATGCCGTTTCAATGCCGTATGCACCGTTTTGAAAATAGATGGCATTAATGTACAGCGTTAAAATTTCCTCTTTAGTCAGAGTTCGTTCTAATTGATACGAATACAAGAGTTCACTTAATTTCCGGTTATAGGATTTTTCATTTGTTAAATAGAGATTTCGTGCAAGCTGCTGAGTGATTGTACTGCCACCTTGGTCAATCGAGTCATTTTGTAGATTGATGAGAGCGGCCCGCCCAATTCCGGAAATATCAAATCCGACATGTTCATAAAAATGCTGGTCTTCTATTGTAATAAACAAATCCTTCACAATTTGCGGAATCTCATCAGCAGGAAGTATCGTTCGATTTTCACTATGACGGATCTCTGAAATCACTTTTCCTGTGCCGTCCTTTATATAGCTAGTTTGTGTCAACACTACATTATCGATTGGAATTCTCTCATCTAGTACAGCGGAAAAGCCTTTTGTAGCTTTCAATTCGTCATGCACTTTGTATACCATAAATAAAAACAATGCCAAAAGAATAAAGGTGATGAAATACCCTGTTTGTCTTCTCATAAAAACACTCTCTCAAAGATTACTATTCTCTTATTATATATAATCAAATGCGCCTTGGCGTATTTGCGCCAGATTTTTTTCCAGCAAGCTTGAAAAATTTCCTTTGAAAAATCGTGGCATCCGCCGGAGGCTTTAACTTTATTCGGTTGGGGTATTAAAACCCTGACTGAATATAGTTAAAAACAGGTGGCGAATGCCATCTGTTTTACGCAGCCTTATGAATTGATTTTTGAGAATGTCTTCCAACACTTTGCCATAAAATAATTGCCCCCGCTAAAAAGAGCCCACTTGTTACAAAAAAGACGGTGGAGATACCGAAAAAACCACTGAGGATACCACCGGATATGGGGCCAATCACATTTCCTAAAAATCGAAAACTGACATTATAGCCTTGAACTTCACCTTGCATAGAAAGTGGTGCAACCTGGCGGATATAAGCCGTCATACACGGAATTAAACCACCAACTGCCATGCCGAATAAAAATCTACAAAGAACAAGCTGCCAAAGCTCATTTACAAGGCCTTGCGGGATAAACATGATCGAACAGGCAAGTAGAAGGAGTGTTAAAATCTTTTCATGACCAATCCGGTCACCTAATTTACCCCATTGCCTCGTAAATAATAAATTTCCAAATCCAGTCGCTGAAAATGCCATTCCAGCTAAAAACACAATATTACTACTGTCAGTTAAATGTGTAACATATAGTGCTAGTAAAGGCTGAATACTGAAATTGGCTACCTGGATTAGGGTTGATATAAGCATGATGGTTAATAAAACAGGATGCTTGAAGATATGAACTAAAACTTCTTTCCGTGTGTATTTTTTGACGGCAGTACTCGCTTCATTTACCCGTACCTCTTTTATTCCAACAGCAACTAGAAGGACTGCACCTAAAATCACCACAGCCGTAAGGACAAAGGTATACTGAAAACCAACTGCATCTGCAAGCAATCCACCAAATAATGGACCAAATAATGCCCCTGATACATTTCCCATTTGAAGTGTTCCTAATGTTTTTCCCGCAATTTCTTTCGGTGTTTGTGCGGAAATGAGGGCAAGGGAGGTAGGGATAAATCCGGTAACTGCACCCATGAAGAGCCTTAAGAAGAATAATTGCTCAACTGTGTTCACATATCCCATTAAAAAGAGACTCACGGCAATGCCTGTTCCCGTTATGATTAGAATCTTTTTGTAACCATTCCTGTCACCAAAACGTCCCCAAATCGGTGAAATAAAAAAAGCTGTGACAAAGGTTGCTGCGAAAACCAAGCCGGCCCACCGTTGCACAAAGCTATCTGAGTAATCTCCAAAGGTTTCGATGTATAAAGACAAAAATGGCATAATCATTGTTGCACTAGCTGCAACAAAAAAATTGGCAAACCACATGATCATGAGATTACGCTTTGCTGTTTGAATAAATAACACCTTCTCAATTCGAAAATTTCGGTTTACTAAATATTATAAAATATTTTATTAATTGAATCAAATACGTCTTGACGTATTTGCCCCGATTTCTTTAGGCACACGAGGTGGGTCACAA
>NZ_JBALOP010000052.1:98915-103248 GCF_036962685.1 Bacillus sp. JJ1566
TTAATGCTGAAAAGTTTCCATTAAAAAATCGTGGCATCCGCTGGAGGCTATAATTTATTCAGTCGGGTTTAGGATCCGACTGAATATAGTTAAAGGTTAAAAAGTATATATATTATAAATATATTCTGAAAAATAGAGGAAATCATGTTATAATATTGAAAAAGATGTTCGTCTATATTCAACAAATGTCCGGTGAATTTTTAAGTAGAGAAACATGACAAAGGAGGTTTAGAAGTGGATAATCAGCATCAATATTTGTTCATTGACTTTGAATTTACAATGCCTGAGGGAAAAAGCAACCCACAAGGATTTTACCCCGAAATCATCGAAATTGGTCTTGTATCTGTGAAGAATCAGAAAATAATTGATCAATACTCATCCTATGTTAAACCTATAAAGTTTCCTACACTCACAGAACGGTGCAAATCCTTTTTAAACATTTCTCAAGAGGAAGTGAATTCCGGGATATCGCTTCAAGATTTAGTGAACAAGCTTTCTAACTATGAAAAAACATCCTCAAGCACAATCGTCACTTGGGGAAATATGGACATGAAGGTCCTTCGTCACAATTGTCAAAGGATTGGGATCCCATTTCCTTTTAAGGGAAGACAAAGGGATTTGTCGATGGAATATAAACGCTTTTTCGGTGACCAAAATCAGACAGGTCTTTGGAAGGCTGTTCAGGAATATGGCAAGGAAGGGACAGGCAAACACCATTGTGCCCTTGATGATGCACTTACAACCTTTAATATATTCAAGTTAGTAGAAAATGATAAACGTTATTTAGAAAAACCAGAACCAACAACAATCGGTGATCGTGTTGACTTTTCCAAAGTCTTAAATAAATTTGCATTATAAAAACCAATTCGCTCAATATGTGAATTGGTTTTTATTTATGGCTTTCAATGATGGCTACTGTCGAATTTTTACAATTGAAACGAAAAATAATCGCATCCCGTTAGGATATCCTAATTGAAAAAGGAGGGATGCTCATGTTTATCGGCCATAAAATAGAAAATCCACAAACTATTTACTTATATATTGACCCCGGATTACAGGAGTTTTCCAGTGAACTTGGTACACAGGAACAAGGGAAAAAGCTTTATTTTAACGAAAGTATTCGAATATACCTAAAAGAAAAGATCCCTAACCTAAATCCCAATATCGTAAAAGTGATGATGGGGACAGTGGTCATTGCTACTGTTTCATTAGTGGGGGGACACCAATCTTCGACTGTAGAAGCAGCTAGCAAAAGCCAAGCTCATACACAAACTCAAACTAAGCATACAGTTGCAAATGGTGATACATTATTTGGAATTGCCAAGCAATATAATCTTACCGTCTCCCAACTGAAACAGCTAAACCAGCTAACCGGGGATATGATTTATCCTGGGCAAACCCTTATGATTAGCGAGGCATCACCAACTCAAACGACGGACACATATACGGTAACCCGTGGTGATACACTTTACTCCATTGCAAACTCGTATAATATGAGTGTAGACCAATTAAAGCAATTGAATAATCTAACTTCAAATACGATTCAAGTGGGGCAAACCCTAAAGGTAGTCGGTACTGCACCACAGTCCACACAAATAAAAGCACAAACATATACGATTCAACCAGGTGATTCCTTATATTTGATTGCCCAGAGAGCAAACACAACCGTTGACCAAATCATGAAAGTCAATAACCTAACCTCATCCATGATCTATGTTGGTCAGACATTACAGCTAGGAAGCGAAGCAACGGCTCCACAGCAAAATGAAGCAGGTGCAACCTATACTGTAAAAGCTGGAGACACCTTGTATGCCATTGCACGGAATTATAATATGAATGTTACTGAACTTAAAAATATTAATAATCTAACAAGCAATACCCTTTCAATTGGACAAGTCCTAAATGTGAATGGAAATGCGCAGACTGAATCCAATGTGCAAAATAGGGAGCAAGTTTTAAAAGAATTGGTTTCGGATAGCTATAATTTTATTGGAATCCCGTATCTTTGGGGTGGAACAACGACGGCTGGATTTGATTGTTCTGGCTTTGTTTCATTTATGCATGATAGACATGGAATCGACATTCCAAGGAACACGTCGGCTGGCTATTATTCGATGGGAACTACAGTTTCAAAAGCAAATCTCCAACCAGGTGACCTAGTATTTTTTGCTGTCAATAATACAGGACAAATTTCTCATGTCGGCTTTTTTGTTGGAAACAACGAATTTATATCTGCTACATCCTCAAAAGGAATTGCAGTTGTTTCAATGGACAACTCATATTGGTCTAAGTATTATGTAGGGGCTAAGCGAGTATATTGAATTGAAAAACCTACGGAAATAAGCCTCCGTAGGTTTTCCATTGTTATTTAAAGTAGTCATTCTCTAATACTTTCATGTTCTCCAGGCTGCGCATTGCCCATTCCGTACCTTCTGTTTCTAGTTCATTCTTAGTTTTTTCAACAACTTCTTTTAAAGAAACCTTATATTCGGGAACGTCTCCTGAATAGATGCGAACCATCTTTTTTGGTACATTTGTCTGCTCATTAAAAGCAAGCGCTCTTCGCTCTTGGAAAAAAGGTACATTTGGATCTTTCGGTGAATGGATGTCCCCCTGCATTGGATGCTTTAGGACAGCTTTTACCTTCACAAGATAGTGCTCAGGCTTAATGGCTGTAATCTCTCCAATGTATTTTCCTGTCTTATAAATTCCTGTGACAATGTCTCCGACTTTGAATTCATCAGACATTTTACTCACTCCTTTCCCAAATTTAACAAGTAACTCCCTCCATTATAACCGACGACTATAGAACAAGCATCTATAATACCTTCCAACATTTATCCCGCATTAACTGGCAGTAAGACCCCCACTTCAATACTTTAGGGAAAGCCGAAGAAGTATATGTGGGGATCAACTGCCAGTAAAAGCCCGATTGGTTCAACTAACATTCATTGGGGGAAGAAGAAAACCCCCAATGAATGAAGTTTCACTTTATGCTATAATAAAAGCTATAGTTTCGGTCGAAAGGTGTGAAGAAATGCTACTTTTACCAGTATTGAATCTATTTCTATATTTTCCTGAGGATAAATCAGAATATATTCCTGCTGCAATCAAACTAGTTATTTGCGTAATCATTGCGATTTTCGTATTTCGTTTATTTATCAAGCATTCCAAAAAAGAACAAGCAAAAGCGGAAGAGCTTGAAAAGCAATTAATAAACCAAGATAAAAATAATAGCATGAAGTAATCTTTAAGTAAAAAAGATGGGGCAACCCATCTTTTTTTAAATGAACTCCGTAATATACTCATATACCTTTTCCGGGCATTCTTCGGGGACCAAATGTCCAGTGCTTTTAACCGAAATAAACGTAGAATTAGGTAAATCTTGATGAAGCTTTCTCCCTACAGAAATTGGAACAACCCGATCTTTTTCACCCCATATTAATAAAGCGGGGTGCTTGATTTGTTTTAATTCCTCAGATGTTAAATCCCCCTCACGATGACGTATCATTCTTGTTAACCCCATAAAAATCCGATTATCTAGAAATGGCTCTGTGTATCCATCAATCATATCTTGATCGATGAGATCATGATTGTGAACGACATTTCGTAGATTATGTAGAACACCCTGTTTTGCAAGCTTCTTTTTCACGATAAAATGAAAATAAGGAAGATAGGAAGAATAAATTAAGGACTTGGGCATCCTTTTCATATAGCCTGAACTGCACAGTAATACTAATTTATCCACCAAATTGGGTGATTGTTTAGCAATGTATAAACAAATTTGGCCACCCATCGAATGTCCTACTAAATTGATTTTTGAGAAATGAAAGGAACGAATTAAATCGCTAACTACAATTGCTATATTCGAATAAGAGTATGTAAACCTTGTTGATTTTTCACTTTTTCCAAATGGAGGGAGGTCCACTGAAAGGATTGTATAATCCTTCCTAAGGAATGGAATCAGTCTTCGAAAACTGAAAGATGATGATAAGAAACCGTGCAATAATACAAGAACCGGTTTCTTTTCAGCATGCTGATATAATTCATAATGAAGGTTTATTCCTTTTATTTGTATTGTATTCATTGATGGAAAATCCACATCCTATATGATAGATTTAACCCTATTTTTACCAAAGGGTGAAGAAAAACTCATAAAGTTTAGAATGAATAAAAAATTTTTCAATATACTGTCCATTTATCTGATATAATAAATGACAAAATATTTAACCTTATTCAGCTGACTGCTGAATAAGGTTAAATAGCCACCGGCGGATGCCACAGATTTTCTAAGGTAAGTTTTCGAGCCATGCTCGAAAAAATCTGGGCGCAA
>NZ_JBALOP010000052.1:103294-108691 GCF_036962685.1 Bacillus sp. JJ1566
AAAATCTGGGCGCAAATACGCCAAGGCGTATTTGATTAATTAAAATATACTAGGGGTGACCTATATGCAATTATTGGAAAATGAAATTGAAATACTTGAGATTATTGAAAATAATGGACGACTTCCTGTAGAAACAATCGCAAAATTAGTTGGCAAAAGTGTCGAAGAAGTCGATGGAATTATTCGTAAGCTAGAGGAACTAAAGATTATTGTAGAATATAACACAATCGTTGACTGGAAGAAAGTTGCAGGCCACGAAGGTGTGACAGCGATGATTGATGTCAAGGTTACCCCGAAAAAAGGTGTTGGCTTTGATGAAATTGCCAAGCGTATCTATCATTTCAAGGAAGTAAGATCTGTTTATTTAATGTCTGGTGCATATGATTTATCGGTAGTAATCGAAGGAAAAACAATGTCAGAGGTTGGATCCTTTGTTTCCGAAAAGCTTTCAACCCTTGATTCAGTTCTTTCAACAACAACTCATTTTATTTTGAAAAAATATAAACATGATGGAACCATTTTTGACCAAGGTGAAGATGATAAACGGATTGTGGTGACACCATGACAACCCAGTACCTCTCTAGAAAAGTACAAGAATTAAAACCATCGGGAATCCGCCGATTTTTTGATTTAGCGGTAACGATGGAAGGGGTTATTTCCTTAGGTGTAGGTGAGCCTGATTTTGTAACACCATGGTCAATCAGAGAAGCAAGTATCCAATCTATTGAAGCAGGGATTACCTCCTACACTGGGAACGCCGGACTACTTGAATTAAGACGTGAAATCTCGTCTTATTTAAATAGATCCTTTAGTGTGGAGTATTCGCCAGAGAGTGAAATCATTGTTACGGTCGGTGGAAGCCAAGCGATTGATTTGGCTATTCGAGCACTTGTTGACCCAGGTGATGAAGTTATCATTGTGGAACCAACCTTTGTAGCTTATGGCCCAATCGTTTCACTTGCTGGGGGAACCCCAGTACCTGTTCATACGAAGGCTGAAAATGAATTTAAACTGCAGCCTGAAGAAATAGAAAAAGTAGTAACCGAACGCACAAAAGCAATTATAATATGTTCTCCAAATAATCCAACAGGTACGATGCTTAAGAAGGAAGAGCTGGAAGCAATTGCTAAAATCGTGGAAATACATGATTTAATCGTGATATCAGATGAAATTTATGCTGAGCTTTCCTATGAAGGCAAATATACGAGCTTTTCAAGTATCCCAGGGATGTTTGAGCGTACAGTACTTGTTTCTGGATTTTCTAAAGGCTTTGCAATGACGGGGTGGCGTTTAGGCTATTCAGCAGCTCCAAAAGTAATTTCAGAAGCAATGTTAAAAATACATCAATATACAATGATGTGTGCATCTACAATGGCTCAATATGGGGCGATTGAAGCTCTTCGAAATGGCCTTTCTGATGTAGAGTATATGAGAAAAAGCTATCGACAGCGAAGAAACTTTTTTGTATCTTCCTTACAGGAAATTGGTCTATCTTGTCATTTACCAGGTGGAGCTTTTTACGCTTTTCCGTCAATTAAGCAAACAGGTTTAACGTCAGAGGAATTTGCCCATCGTTTACTGATGGAGGAAAAAGTGGCGGTTGTTCCTGGTAATGTCTTTGGTGAAAGTGGCGAAGGCTATATTCGGTGCTCCTACGCATCATCCCTAGAACAACTCCAGGAAGCTGTAAAACGGATGGGACGATTCCTGAAAAATAATAACCTCTTGTAAGCTAGACATAATAAAAAAATGGACAAAACCAGTTTGGTTTTGTCCTACATACAAAAGGGGAATACTAGAAAGCCTTTGAAACTAGCTTACCCATTCATCTTCTTTTTTAAACACCACAAACCAACTCTTCTCAAATTATGATAAATTTTACCTGCATCATAAATTCAACCCATAATGGCAACTCTAATGAATGTGATGAGATTTCTTTTTGAATATATGGTTAGTATGTGTTATAATTTTATATTGCGTATATAAATGGAGAATAAACTAAAGTTTTAGGAGTTGGGTATTATGTCAGAAAAAATTGAAGTTGGAAGTGTTATCAAGGGTAAAATTACAGGAATTCAGCCTTATGGAGCATTTGTTTCCTTAGACGAAAATACACAAGGTTTAGTTCATATTTCAGAAGTAACCCATGGCTTCGTTAAAGATATTAACGAGCATGTAAAGGTTGGCGATGAAGTAGAAGTGAAAGTTTTATCGATTGATGAAGCAGCAGGCAAAATTGGTCTATCTATTCGTGCAACACAAGAGGCACCAGAAAAGCCAGCAGCAGCACCAAGAACAGCTAAACCTAAAAAGCGTCCAGCACAAGCACAACAAGCTAATTCTGATACACAAGGTTTCAACACTTTAAAGGATAAGCTTGAAGAATGGATTGAACAGTCTAATTTTAACTAAGAACAATGAGGAAAGAGGCGATTACTGAATTGCCTCTTTTTTTACATGCATTGACAGTTTACAAAATAAATTGATAGGGGATAATTTTTTCAGGAGGCGAGTATTATGGAAAACTTTACATATTATAACCCAACGAAACTCATATTCGGTAAAGGCCAATTACAAGAGCTGAAAAATGAAATACCGCAGTACGGAAAAAAAGTATTGCTTGTTTACGGTGGGGGAAGCATTAAGAGAAATGGATTGTATGACCAAGTAATCGCTCTGTTAGCAGAAATCGGTGTAGAGGTTTACGAACTACCGGGAGTCGAACCCAATCCACGTCTATCAACAGTCCGAAAAGGCATCGAAATTTGCCGTGAGGAAGGAATTGAATTTATACTTGCTGTTGGTGGCGGTAGTGTTATTGACTGTACAAAAGCAATTGCAGCCGGTGCAAAATACGATGGGGATGTGTGGGATTTCATGACCCGTAAGGCGGTTGCAACTGAAGCTCTGCCACTTGGAACAGTACTAACGATTGCTGCGACTGGTTCCGAAATGAACTCAGGCTCAGTTATTACAAATTGGGAAACAAATGAAAAATATGGATGGGGAAGTCCAGCAGTCTTTCCTAAATTCTCAATTTTAGATCCGGTATATACATTTACTTTACCTAAGGATCAGACCGTTTATGGAATGGTAGATATGATGTCACATGTGCTAGAGCACTATTTCCATCATGTACCCAATACATTAACACAGGACCAATGGTGTGAATCGATTTTACGTACAGTTATCGAAACCGCACCAAAGCTAATCAATGATCTTGAAAACTATGATTATCGAGCAACTATTATGCTAAATGGAACACTTGCGTTAAACAAAATGTTAAACATGGGGTATAGCGGAGATTGGGCAACGCACAATATCGAACATGCAGTGTCTGCTGTATATGATATCCCTCATGGTGGCGGTCTTGCGATTATTTTCCCAAATTGGATGAAGCATGTCCTAGATGAAAATGTAGGCCGTTTCAAGCAATTGGCTGTCCGTGTTTTTGATGTCGATACGGAAGGGAAAACAGATCGAGAAGTTGCGCTTGAAGGAATCGGGAAGCTCCGTGAATTCTGGAACAGTATCGGCGCACCGTCAAGACTTGCCGATTATGGCATTGGGGAAGAAAATCTTGAACTTATGGCTGAAAAAACAGTTGTTTTTGGAGAGTTTGGTCGCTTCAAAGTGCTGGGTAAACAAGACTCAATTGAGATTTTAAAGGCATCTTTATAAGTGTGAAAAAAAATTCTTATATTTCATCGAAAAGGCTCATACTACATGTATGGGTCTTTTTAATTTTTAAGTAGTTCAAAAAAGTAAGGTCAATTCTGGCTTAAGCGCAATTCCAGAAAATAAAACGCAATTCCGAGCAGCTAAAACGCAATTCCAAGAAATTAGTGCGCAATCGAGTGCAAATCCACAAAAAGTAGCTGATTTAAAAAAGTTTTATATGGTTACGCTTACAGCGAGACGGCAGTCTTGATTTCACCTAAAAGTTTGGGTACAGTGAAAAGAGACTTGGAAAATACAAGGGTGGAGGTATAGAAAATGACACATGTTCGTTTTGATTATTCAAAGGCTTTAACATTTTTTGGAGAACATGAAATTACATATTTACGTGATGCGGTAAAGGTCGCTCACCATTCCATACATGAAAAAACAGGAGCTGGTAGTGACTTCTTAGGATGGGTAGACCTTCCAACTGACTATGATAAAGAAGAATTCTCACGCATTCAAAAAAGTGCTGAAAAAATCAAATCAGATTCTGATATCTTACTTGTGATTGGAATTGGTGGCTCTTATCTAGGGGCAAAAGCTGCAATTGACTGGTTAAATCACTCTTTCTATAATGCATTATCAAAGGAACAACGTAAGACACCACAAGTTGTATTTGTTGGAAATAACATCAGTTCAACTTATATGAAGGACCTAATGGATTTACTAGAAGGTAAGGATTATTCCTTAAACGTCATTTCAAAGTCTGGCACAACGACTGAACCAGCATTAGCATTCCGTATCTTCCGTAAGATGTTAGTTGAAAAATACGGAATAGAAGAGGCTCGTAAGCGTATCTATGCAACTACTGATAAAGCTCGTGGTGCATTGAAAACTTTAGCAACTGAAGAAGGCTATGAGTCATTTGTGATTCCAGATGATGTCGGTGGCCGTTATTCAGTATTAACTGCTGTTGGTTTACTTCCAATTGCGGTAACTGGTGCAAATATCGAAGAAATGATGAAGGGTGCAGAAGCTGCAAGTGTTGATTTCTCTAAATCAGAGCTTGAAGAAAATCCTGCTTACCAATATGCAGCAGTACGTAATGCCCTTTACAACAAAGGAAAAACAATTGAAATGCTCATCAACTATGAGCCAGGTCTTCAATATTTCTCTGAATGGTGGAAGCAATTATTCGGTGAGAGTGAAGGGAAAGACCAAAAAGGAATTTATCCATCATCTGCAAACTTCTCAACAGATCTTCACTCACTTGGGCAATATGTTCAAGAAGGTCGACGTGATTTGTTTGAAACAGTGATTAACATTGAAAAATCCCGTCATGAGCTAATCGTTGAAGCAGAAGAGAGTGATCTAGATGGATTAAACTATCTAGCTGGAAAAACTGTTGAATTTGTGAATACAAAAGCATTTGAAGGTACAATGCTTGCTCATACAGATGGTGGAGTACCAAACCTTATTGTGAATGTACCAGAAATGGACGAGTACTCATTCGGATACCTTGTGTATTTCTTTGAAAAAGCATGTGCAATGAGTGGTTATTTACTAGGTGTTAACCCATTTGACCAACCTGGTGTTGAAGCATACAAAGTCAATATGTTTGCATTACTAGGTAAGCCAGGATTCGAAGAGAAAAAGGCTGAACTAGAAAAACGTCTGTAATTTAATTCAGTAAAAATTCATGATTTCTACTGAATTAAAGTCAAGCCTCCGGCG
>NZ_JBALOP010000052.1:108708-135403 GCF_036962685.1 Bacillus sp. JJ1566
ATCCTGATGTCTTCGTCTTTAGATCCACCTCGTGTGGGCCTAAAAAAATCGGGCGGCGAATGCGCCAATGCGCATTTGATTAAAGAAAGGGATTCCGAGTTACGGAATCCCTTTTAGCTTTTTAAAATCAAAATTTGATCGTTCTTGCGTATTTCTAGAGTTAGTGGGGGATTAATCGTGATTTCCACATCACGTTTAATGCCAATTAATATTTTTCCCTCTTTTAATAAGGTTTCACTCGCCTTTTCGAATGTCATCCCAATTAAATCAAAGGTAGTATCCAGGAACTGAAGTTTTCCTCCCTTTAAATCCACCAACATTGAGAGCAATGCATCAGACACTCCATGTGATAAAATACTATTCACCATCACTAAGCTTGAAATCCGGTTTGTTTGAATAATTTCATCAGCACCACCACGTTTTGCATTTTGGATCTGATGTGTAGTGAGTATTTCCACAATCGTGTACACGGTAGGATTTAACCCTTTTATCGCCAATAATGTGAGGATTGAAATCATATCAGCGTGTAATTCATCTTTTCCTTGGTCAGCCGTCACAAGTACCATTTCGGCATCTTGAATATTTGCTTGTTTTAATGTCTCATCACGGGTTGGGTCTCCTTTAATAAATTGAAAGTGATTTCCTGGCATCGGATTTTTTTCTAATGAATCATCTATTAACAGAATTTCAACGACCGATCCAGGGGTTTTAAGAAATGAAATAGTTTCCCTTACACGTTCATTCCACCCGATAATGATAATATGTTTTTTTCCGTGAAAGCTGGAAGTTCCTTCAAGATATGCATTTTGAGTGACAAAGGCAGAGGTAGAAATGGCTGCAAAATATCTTGTTACAATACCCGCGCCGATAAAAATAAGAATCATTCCAACGATTCTCCCCCAAAAAGAGGTAGGAGCATAATCACCGTATCCGACAGTTGCGGCGGTGACAATTGCCCACCAAACTCCATCGAAAATAGTCGGAAAGTTTTCAGGTTCAATCAGGTGTATAATCGCCCCAAAAATAATGATAACCAATAATACAATTCCTAAAAGCTTTGCAATCAAAAAACGTCTAAAAAACGAAGCTAAGACACTCGTTATCAATCGTGCCACTCCTTTCGAAAAGATGATATTTTTCTAACTTTTTTCTTTTTCATCTTTTGGGAGAAAGGAAAAAATCTCTTTAATAATCGTATTAATCCTTCGCGTAATCTCTTCATCACCAAAGGTTTTCTTCGCTTTTTCAATAGCCACGATAACCTCTTGATCAAATTCGATTAGTGGCTTATCCTCTTCTGCCTCATTGTATAGCTGAATGACAACATCTAAACCTTCATTTAATTTATCGATGGAATCACTAAGCGACTTTTTCTCATTTTCATTTAGCTTCATCGTTTTGCTCCTCGTCCTTTGTGCTTTCTTTATAGTGTGTACAAAACCTTGGTATTTTTGCATAAAATACCTATTTAGTCGGAAACTATTGGAAGGTTGGAAAATAAAAAGTAGGAGTGAAAAAGAATGGATATTCGTAGAGCGAAGCAAATCTTATCGTCTTCGAATGAAGTAACCGTTCATTATCAAGGAACCTCTGTATGGATTGACAGCTGCGATGAACAGGGGAATATGTGCACAGTACATCTAAGAGGTAGGGAGCATGAAAAAAATACTGTTCCAGTCGCAGAATTAGAGGAATTGTAAAAAGAAAAGCTCCCATTTATACGAAGGGAGCTTTTTCAATCCCATAATCCACTGATAAACTTAACAATCATATCAGTACTGAAGTAAAAATATGAGCAAAGAAAAAAAGTAATCACAACACCAGTTAGTACCCAACTCAGTATCTCCTTTTTCATTAAATCACCTCTCAATTTACTATTTGTCACTTTGTAATGTTTCATTCAATGCAAAAAAACCTCTAGGAACTCTAGAGGTTTTTTGCGATATATATATGATAGGGAAAACAGAAAAAAACGCCTCTAATTATGAGAGAGTAATTAGAGGCAAGAGAGAAATGAAAGCTTCATAGAATTAGACGCAGTGTTTCACAATAGGTTACAATTTCATTTAAATTTTTTTCAAAGATTCTACTAGTCATTCTTTTACGCTTAGGAGCATACATTTAGGACAAGCGGAAAAAATGAGGGGGAATTGAATATGGCTTATCCAGGATCAAAGGGTTGGTATGTCAAACAGTTAAAAGAAAAAGGAATTCATCAGCATCCAGTTGAACGTAAAAAGCTAGAAACATACAAAGCTTATATTCTTAGGCAACTATATTTTGAACTAGTCGTTGATAAAGATGCAAAAAAATAATTCTGCAAATAAAGCAGCCTTCTAGTAACGGGTTCGAATTTGAAGTACAAAATAATAATTTTAAAATAAAATCATATGATTAACAAGCAAACGCTTAGGGTTGAAAAAATCTCAAAGCGTTCTTTTTAATTGAAATAATAGTGTGTTCTCTGTATGCTTCTTGAAAAAAGCTAGATTTAAGAACTTGGATTAGATAGTATAATGATAGATATAACTAAAAAGGGGAAGGTGAGTTATCCATGACAAAGGATTTACGTCATAATTATTATCAAGAATTAATTGATTTAAAAGATGTAGAAGGGGTAGAAGCTCAAATTCGAAGTTTACTTGAGGTTCCAATTGAATCCGTTTCTGACCTAGAGGCGTGGTTAAAAGATGAACAGGATTTAACGATTAAAATAATGGAAGCGATGACAGGTCACCAAGTCGATTTCTACCGAAACACTGAAGATGCAGAAATCAAATCGACCTATCTTCATGATCAGCAAGTCATTCAACCACTTTTAATGAAATATGAAGCAAAACTGAATGATAAATTTTGTGAGTCTCCTTATTCACAACAATTAGATGAAAAACGGTACGGCTTAATGCGACGCGTTCGCGAATCCAAGGTTAAACTGTTCAGAGAAGAAAACATTCCATTAATGGTAAAAGAACAAGAGCTCTGTACGAAGTATAGTGAAATTATGGGTGGGTTAACAGTCGAATGGGACGGAGAGGAAAAGCCTTTTCCATTTATCCAATCCCAACTCGATAATCTAGACAGAGCCGTGAGAGAAAAAGCTTATCACAAGATGGGTACTGCCTTTCGTCAAATTAAGCCTGATATGGATGCTATCATGGACGAGCTCGTTCACCTACGCCATCAAATCGCTTTAAATGCAGGCTTTGAAAATTATCGTGACTATATGTTTGTGGTCAAAAATCGTGAATATAGTGTTCAAGATTGTTATGACTTTCATGAAAATGTAGAAAAACATATTATCCCAGCATGGAATCGACTTGCAGAAGTTTTTAAGACCAAGCTTGGTGTAGATACATATCGCCCTTGGGATAACACCGCTAAATTGATGAAAAACCCACCATACGCAGAAGTCTCAACTCTTATGGATGGCGTTTCTGAGATGCTAGGGGAGACCGACCCATATTTTGCGGACCGTTTCGATTACATGAGGGAGCATGGGTTACTAGATTTGGGAGACCGGAAAGGAAAAAGTCCGGGTGGTTTCTGTACAGGCTTACCTGTTTCAGGGGATACCTTTGTTTTTGCGAACTTTAGCCCATCCTTTTTCTCGCTGATTGCATTAATTCATGAAATGGGACATGCGGTGAATGGGTACCTACAGTTTTCCGAGCACGGTCCAATTGAGGATTACCAAATGCGAATGGAAGTTGCTGAACTGTATTCTCATGGGATGGAATTGCTTTTATTGGATAAGTTGGATCGTTTTTATCAAGACGAAGAAGATTTTAAGAGCGCACAGCGTGAAGAACTACGACGAGCATTTACCATGTTATATGGCCCCTTGTCTGGAGACCTCTTCCAGCATTGGATGTATACGAATCCTACACATACGGCCAAAGAGCGTGATGAAAAGTTCTTTGAAATCTCAAAACGTTATGGCTTAAACCCTGTCGATACTACTGGGCTAGAGGAAGAAATCGGGATGAGTTGGGCAGGTACCCTTCATTTCTTCGAGGTTCCTTTCTATAATATTGAATACTCCATCTCGATGCTTGGTGCTCTGCAATTACTTGAGAATTATCAGAAAGACCCTAAGCAAGCTGTTGAATCCTTTAAAAAAGGGGCAAGTGCGGACTACAATCAATCCATCGCAGCTATTTATAAGGAAACTGGAGTCAGCTTTGATTTTTCAGAGCCGGCTGTTAAGCGAATGGGTGAATTCCTAGAAAAATTCATTCAAGACATTCATTAATATAGTTGGAGAACAGAGTAGGTTCTTAAAGGGAGAATTGAAGTTTTTTGTACAAAAAAGCACCGCTAGTGAGATTATCTAGTGGTGCTTTTGTTTTACTCGTCTTTCATTCCCCTTCAACGATCTTTGCAAATTCATCAAGTGTAGTTGAATACTTGATATAGATTCTCGGTAAAAGATAAAGTTCATCTTTTATGCCCTGCTCAGAATATAGTTCAGGAGTTGTCGTAATCCCAAACATATAGTATTTCTTCGTTTCTGCTACAATCTTGTTATTGAAATTTCCGTATGGATACGCAAGAGCAATTACAGGTTTACCCGTTACTTTTTGAATGATTTCTTTTGATCCTTTCAGTTCGGCTTCGACATTTTTTATTTTCGCTAAATCAGGATGTGTAGCTGTATGGGACTGTATTGAGATGATCCCGGAATCAGCCATCATTTTTAAATCAGATTTGGATAATCGGTTGGTGCGACCGATAAAGTCAGAAATAACAAAAATGGTACCAGTTGGTTTAAAGCGTTCGTTTTTTAGATTTTGAAAGATACCAAATGCATTCAGATTGTTTTTGTACCCATCATCAAAAGTAATGAAAATAGGCTTGTTTACTTTATTAGTGTCCTGCCATCGATCAAACGTTAATAATGTGTAGCCATGGTCTCTTAGATAAATCATTTGTTTCTCGAAATTTTTCGGTGTTACATATAACTCCTTAGAACCTAGCCCTTTAAATTCGTCAATCGAATGATAGACCAAAATAGGTACTTTACGCTCGGCAAAAACTTGTGATGGAAGATTTACTAGTAGAAGACAAAGGAAAAACATTGTAATTTTTTTCATAGAGATCCTCGCTTTTTATTACTTTTAAATTTATTGTTCCGCAAAATCACAGGACTATTTTAATTTCTCCAATATTACATTCCATCTACCATTGACCAATTGTGACTTTGTAAAGATGCTTCTTTTTTTGCGCATTATATCCCCAATTCTTCTCATTTTTAAAATATAATAGTAGATGAGTAGGAGGGGATATAAAGTGGAAACAGTTGAAATCGATTTATCGGAACGTTTTGAGATTGCATTCAATCGAATTCATAAGGCACTAAGTAAAATGGTTAAAAACATAAATGGTGATATTTTTACTCAATTGGTCGCACATGGAGCAAAAAGACATGCCATTATCCGTTCTTACAAGGATGAACTCTTTCAATTTGCTAAGCTTCGAAATGCCATTGTCCATGAAAAATTAAGGGCTGATTTTTATATCGCAGAGCCTCACCAAGATGTCGTCGAACGAATTGAAGAAATAGCAGAAGTGTTAGAAAAGCCGGTTACAGCATTTTCTATTTCGAGTAACCCAGTTGTCTATTTCAATTATCATTCTTCAATCAAAGATGTAATCCTTGCGATTCATAATAATACGTATACAAAATTTCCTGTTTACAAAGATGGTTCATGTGTGGGAATTTTAACATCTGGAGCCGTTTTAAAATGGATGGCTAAGCACTTATCCAATGATAGTATCGATTTAGCCAATATTCGAGTGGGGGAAGTAATTCCGTACGAAACAAAACATCTCATCGATTTCGTCGGTAAGGACCGAGATATATTTGACGTGGAAGACATGTTTGAAAAACGACATGCCCATGGGAAAAAACTAGAGGCTGTCATCATCACTGAAAATGGACAAATCGATGAAAAGCCGTTAGGGATTATCACATCATGGGATCTCATTGAAATTGACTATATTGTGAATTAATACGGCGTGTTTGCAGACGTTCCCTTTCCATATATGGAGGGCAACGTCTGTATTTATTTATACTATAGTTGACTTTTTGTTGGTTTTTTCTCCAACAATTCAAATAAAAGAGTGTGACATCCTTTTGATAATACTGGGCTATTTCATGATATATTGTCCATATACCTAATTATAGATTGTGAATCATCCTTAAAATAAAGTATAGTTAGTATCACAGAAGCAATCATTTGATTTAGGATGTGACGATATGCGTATTAATAAATTTATAAGTGAATCTGGAAAAGCATCTAGACGGGGTGCCGATAAATTAATTACCGATGGAAGAGTTTTTATTAATGGAAAACGAGCAACGATAGGTAGCCAAGTTGAACCTGGGGATGAGGTTAAAGTAGACGGAAATCCAATCCGAGTAGCAAGAAATAATGTCTATATAGCCTTAAATAAACCTGTAGGCATTACTAGTACAACAGAAAAAGGGGTAAAGGGGAATATTGTTGATTTGGTCAACCATCCATTAAGGGTATTTAATATTGGGCGTCTGGATAAGGATTCAGAGGGTTTAATACTTCTTACGAACGATGGCGACATTGTTAATGAAATTCTGCGTTCCGAAAATAGGCATGAAAAGGAATATATCGTTTCAGTAGACAAGCCAATTACTCCAGAATTCTTGAAGAAGATGTCAGAAGGAGTCAAAATACTAGGTACAAAAACACTACCTTGTGAAGTAGTTCAATTATCAAAATTTGATTTTCAAATCATTTTAACACAGGGGCTTAATCGTCAAATTCGCCGCATGTGCGCTGAACTAGGATACGACGTTTATCGATTGCAAAGAATCCGAATCATGAATATTCATTTAGGCAATCTTCCTCCTGGGCAATGGAGAGATTTATCAAAGAAAGAGCGAATGCAATTGTTTAGAGAATTAGACTATGAGCCGAAGGAATGGTAAATATCTCTATGAACGGACAAAAGGGGCTAACCACCAGCATATTTACATGCTATTGGGGGTTGGGCCCTTAAATTAGTCTTTAATATAATGTAAATTGCTATTAAAAATTGGATTACTATTATTAGGCAAATACCACAAGGTTTTCAAATTAATCTTATTTTCTTCAAACAGGGCAATCAACTCTTCCATGAATATGCCCCTAGAAGGGTCGCATGAAGGACTGCTTTTGATTCCTAATATCCCTGCTATTTCGTAGCCATTTTTTAAATACTCTTTTGCTTGATTAAGGAATGGTTTAAGGATTTCTTTGCAATGTTTCCTATATTCAGGAGTATTATATTGCTCGTACGTCATGGACGGTCTGCTTAAACCAAGAAATGTGAATTCAGGGCAGGGGAGCTGCAAAAATCCAAATCCCTCTTTTATTGCCCAATCTATCGCAGACATAATAGCTCCTTCTGCTCTTGCTTCGTTTTCAATCACCGTATTCTGATTTAAGATACAATGGGAAACCAGTAAAATCTTTTTACTACGCTGCATGGTTCTTCCCCTTACTCATTATTTTTGTAAAACTTGGAAGACGTACTATTAAAAACATGACCAGCATACAAGTGATAATCTTATCAATAAAGTTCCCGGTTATTCTTGAGATAAAGGTCGATGCAAAAACACTTTCGCCAGAAGCTCTTAACCACAAAACAATCAAATCCATTCCACTCCCATTAAGTCCTCCAAAGACTGCGACAGCAATTGGGGTCCCTATTAAAGGAGCAATGATTGACACAAGAATTCCCGTTGAAATAGCAATGTACCATTTTGTAAAGTCAAACCTTCTGGCTATAAACCCAACAACTAATGCAATGGCAATATTGACAAGACCAAAGAAAATAGCTGAGGCACCCGTTGTTGCTCCTAATACAACATTCGTTAAACCCCCGGTTAAGACTCCCCACCAAGGACCAAATAAAACGGAAATCAACACTGTTCCAATCGTATCAAGAAACAACAGTGGAATTTTCATCCAAGAAACCACTGTACCTAATACAACGTTTAGTGCGATTCCCATTGCTGAATAGGCTAAGATAAATGTTTTATTCGTTTTCATTCTATTTTTCATCCCCTCCCAAATTGAATATTAATAAATGCACGCCCATGTCTAATATATTGTGAATCCATTATCTATATTTCATTTTTTTAATTAAAAATTTCAATTGGTAACATTATTGGTTCTTGTTTTAAATATGCTAACATTAAATTATTAAACCAGTGAGGTGGAAAAAATGAAAAATAAAGTAATTTTACTTGCTTCCGATCAGCTAGGCAAAGGAGAAAAAGAACTAGGCGAAGGGGTATTAGAAACCCTTTTCACTATACTGAAACAAAAAGAAGATCTGCCTGTAGCGGTTTTTTGTATGAACCGGGGTGTGTTTACATTAACGGAAAATTCGCTTGTTTCACTCCAATTAAAAGAACTGGAAGGAAAGGGGGTTGACGTTCTTGCTTGTAAAACATGTGTTGATTATTATGAGCTGAATGATAAACTTGCAGCTGGAAAGATAAGCGGGATGGCCCAATTTATTGAACTAGCCTCAAAATATGAGGTAATTACTCTGTCTTGAGGTTAAAGAGGTTTCGTAAAAAAAGCATAAAGAAACTGCACCTATTGAGGTGCAGTTCATTATTTTGATTTGAAGAAAATAATTCCTATAAAATAAACTAAAATAAATAAGTAAATGTCGCCTCAATCCTAGCAGTTATCGTTAATTCCCCTGGCTGAATAGGTGTAGCAGCTTCGCTTTTGGCAAACATCGCGGTTTGAAATGGGATTGGTGGAGATTGTTGGGATAGTTCCTGAATATAAAGCGGGGTTTCTTGAAGCTGAACTCCTAATTTATTGGCGATTGTACGAGCTTTTGCCCCGGCATCCTCAACAGCATTTTCAAGCGCTTTTGCATAATAAACCTGTGGATTTGAAACAGTAAAATTAACACTTGTAACTGTGTTAGCTCCGTTCTGAACAGCCGTATCCACTACGCTACCGGTTTCTTGAATGTTTACATCTGAAATTTGCAGCATGTGAACAACCCTATATCCCTTCAAAGTTTGCTTTGAATTTTCGTAAGCATAAAGGATTTCAATTCGATAATCTACTGTTTTGATATTTTCATTGGGTATTCCTAGCCCAACGAGAGATTGAATGACCTTGTTTGTAATCTGGTTATTTTCGTTTTGAGCAACCAAAACGGTACTGCCTTCAGTTATAACCCCTAATGTAATAGTTGATGAAGTCGGTGTCGCTGTGACAGTTCCTTCTCCATTGACCTTCAATTTATTTTGGTTAGCATGCTGACTTCTAACCGGCATTGTGCGCATCATCCAAGGTTCATAATAATACATGGGTTAGCCCCTTCCTAAAATCATTTTTTTGTATTGTATTAGTTCGAGCTAATTTCGGTGTAAGAATCCAAAGAAAAAGCCAACGAATTTCGTCCTCTGTGTGTAACCTTTTTGAGAAAAATTATGTGAATCTTTCAAATATACCACGTAATTTTATGTTAAAGTAAAAATAAGGAAATGGTTATAACTATGTTTTTGGATGTGTGAAATTGAGGAAATACTTTCTTTTACCAACAATAGTAATAATAGATAGTTCTATGGCTTATTTTTAAATGTATTACTGTCATCTATCGGACATGATTATAAATTTGGAAGGATGAAATTTATAGAAAAAGGCAATGTGAGGGGGTTTTTTTTGAAAAAATATTTATTCGTTTCTCTGATAGTACTAATAATTGGAGTAGTTTTTATTAACTTTTATAGGTATCGTGAGCAGGACTTAGGCGAGTTATTAGATGTGGGTAATGTTGATAAGATTCATATTATTACAGAGTATAAAGACTCTTATGAATTTGAAATTTCGAAAGTTGATCACGAAACGATTCATAAACTTGCTGACTTTTTAAATCAATACAAAGTAAAACGGACTAATAAGGATGGTTGGATCTCTAATTATGAAAATGAAAGATTTGAACTGATCCTTGGATACAAAAATGGGGAAATTGAAATATATACACTTGAGCGGGATGTTGTTGTATCAAACAAAGTATACAAGATAATAAATGCCCCTTTGGATTATCAGTGGATACAGGAATTTGAACGTGACATCAATTCTAAGTAAGAATGAACGCAGTAGATTTGTGAAAAATTTTATCAAATTCAAGGAGATAATCGATGAGTAAAAAACGAATTAAAATCTTCACCTACGTTTTAATTATATTGCTATTTCTAACCTTACCATTATCAAAACCTTCTCCAGAGGCTTTTAATAAGTGGTTAGCAAATAAATATGATACAGAGTGTGTTGGAGATAATTGTGAACATAAAAATTCGCAGGAAAAAGTTGTACACAGAACTATAGATGATTATATTTTTATAAATAAGATGGGCATAATCCTTGAAGATGAAGAAGGGCGTAGAACACTAATTGAAGGAATAGGGATTTTGGGAACTTTCATTCCATTTACATTCAATCCAGGACATAGTCCGTTCATCGATATTTACCAATATTAAAATTTATGAATATACGTCTCTATTTTTAGTATAGAATACTTTTTTATATAAGCGTTTTTCAAGTAACGGATGCGTTGATTGAGGAATTAACGCTTTTTGTGTTGAAATTAATGTAAGAATGGTGCACGCATGTTTAATAAAGGTGGAGATAAAAGATGAAAGAGAAAAAGGTAAAAAAGCAGCTTAAAATGGGATTTATTTTATTTGGAATTTTATTAATATCGGGAAGTTTACAAATTATTTCGACTCCTTTTCACTTTGTTAGAGTTGTATCGTTAATTGTGGTTATTGGAAGTTCATTAAGTTTAGGTGCATTTATTAGGGAATTTTTTATACTTAAAAAGTCAATAAACCTTAATCAAGAAAATTAATTTTCTGATTCAAATAAGGATACGAATGCTCAATTATGACAGTTTCTCCTGGTGCTAAAGGCGCAGTTAGAGAACCAAATAAATATGAAGGGGAGGTAAAAACTAATTGAAAAAAGATTTTATTATATTGTTGTTAATCTGTCTTGCTTTAGTAGGTTGTAACAATAAGGAAGAAGTTAAAGGTGCGTTTGATATTAAGGGAAATGTTATTGAAATAAATGCTAAAGAAAATAGCCTATTAGTAGAGGAGAAAGATAAAGGCCTAACTTGGGTTACGTTACCCGAAAGTGGAAACATCAAGGATTTTCAGGAAGGAATGGAAGTTGTTGTTTGGGTAGATGGCGGTGTAGACACATCCTTTCCAGCAGCCGCAAAAGCATTAAATATTGAGATAACATCGCCATAACAATATACTGTTATGGTAGTTTTTTTAGCCTAAAATCAACAGGGTATTTGAATTGCCACATTCAAATTTGCAGTGTTTAATTAAACAAGTTATGAATTACAATAAAATGAGGGGGAGCAATTCATGCGCGAATTGGTACCCCTTTTTGATTGTTTTTACCCTTTCTACCTTAAAACCGAACCAGGCTGCGAATTTCCTGCACTTAATTTGAATTTCTTTCTTCTAAATAAGGGTCCAAAAATGACATGTAAAAAAATATCTCCTGTAAAGTGAGCAATCATGGCAATTTCAATTCCATACTTCCAGTACAAATACCCGAACAGGATTCCAGGAATCGCATTAAGTAAAATCGTGCGCCACATCACAAGTTTTGTCTTCCCGAAAAGCCCAAAAGCAGCGGGCAAATGACCTACACCAAATAAAAGGGCGGCAAAGAAGATGCCAATCCAATAGGAAGCATTTCCTAAACTAATAAGGTTGGATACATAAACCACTGCTGTCATTATAAATAAGCGGGTTAAAACTTCCTCTGAAATACCTCCGTAAAACGAAGCTAAAAATGCCTGAAATTTCGAAGGTTCATCTATATCGACCTTGGGCATTCTTTTCATAAATAAGAAATCCAATCCGATTATGACAATTGCTGCAACAGCACCGACAACAATACTCAGTAGAATTGCCCCTGAAATGGAATAAGGAACAGCAGTACCATTTAACCATTGATCTATTAGCCACCAATGTAGATCAACCTTAGGTGCTAGCCATGTTCCAATAAATGCGGCAACACCTAAAAGCACAACACTTTGTAAAATGCTAATCAAAACAAGCACGGGAGTGGGTGGTATCTTTTTGGTTGGATTCTTTTTAGCATCTTCTTCAATTCGGCCTTTAAGCATTTTGAATTGATACGGCATGACCGCGATTGCTCCAATTGATGCGGCTATCCAAAAAATAAAAAACACTGTCATTCTTAGCACCCTCATTCACATTTATATTCTGCAGATAATACGAATGAGATGGTAAAAAAGTTCACCTAAAAATGCAAAATAAAAAGGCGCCTTAAAGGCACCAACATTTAAGCTTGTTCATCTTTTACGTCGTTCATGATGGATACAATATTTTTAACCCAGTGATTATTTAACCCAGTCGCATCATTTGCCGCTTCACTAGGAGCATAAACTGTTTGAATTTCACCAATTGTTTCATTCCCGTTTTGAACATAATATTGCTTTAAATAGATTGCCTTAAAGCGAATACTATCTTCGATTGAAAGAAACTTTTGCCAATTGGTTCCACCTACTACTAATTGTCCGCAACCAGGGTTTGGGTAATCTTCACCAAAGATATTTGTATATATTTCGGGCATACAAGTAATACCCCCAATATTATTCCATGGGGAACTTGCAATATCGGAATTTCCCCAACCCGTCTCCTGAGCAGCTAATGCAGCTAAAAATATGGGATCAATATCATGTTCTTCGCCTGATTCTACAAAGTTGGGTCCTAGACCTTTTAAATTCCCTTTTAAATGCTTGTCCAATTCAGAACCAGAGATTGTATTTTCCTGTTCAATATTATAATTTTTCGAAGCCATTTCAACAGGTTGGCTTTGAACAGGCTGATTTTGCTGTTCTTGATGATTTATGTTTTCCTTCTTTATTTCTTGTGGATGATTGTTATTTGTTTCAATTGTTTCAGCATTCGAATGATGGATTGTAGCAAAAATACTAGTTCCCATTATGAATAGAACACCAAGTAAATAGAGAAGGGCTGATTTCTTTTTTGTAAGAGTTGAGATTTTCAACGAATCCTACCTCCTTCATAAGACCTTTTTCCTACTTAGGAAACTATCCTAACATAGTAATATGTCAATCATGTTACAAAGCTGTTATGACGATTTTATAAATATATGACAACAAGAAAGCATTGCTTGTAAAAATGCTAGTAGTCTAGTATAATCGGAAACTGTATGTTTGTTGTAAGAAACGTAAACATTTCCCATTTTTATCAATAAAATGGAAGTAAATAACAAAGAAGGGTCAAAGACTAAGTACGCCACGTCCTGATGTCGTCGTCTTTGTGACCCATCTCGTGTGGGCCTAAAATATACAATGAAAGGTGTTTATCATGTATTTTCAAAGTTTGCTAATGAAAGAGGATCTGAATAAGAGCCCGTCAGAGGTCAAACAGGATTTAGAGGATTTGCAGTTTCAGATTTATCGCATGCAGAATAACATAAAAGAAATATCAAAAAAACATCAAATCATCGGTATTGACCAATCGAAGGATGATAAATGGGTTATCGTCTCAGCCTTTGATGATGGAAACCAATGTAAAATTATGGTGAACGAATGTGAATCAGCCTATAAAGGTCACTGGGATTTTTCAATTCATGCTCAGTACAAAGATGAGGAAAATGCGATTCATATCGGTGACATAAAAGGTCCCGAGAACCAAGGATATGGTTCAATCTGCATGAATCATTTAAAAGAAATCGCTCGTGAACAGAACATTCCTGTGATTAAAGGTGATATAGCTAAAAGAGACTGGGACCATGTTGACCGTCTTGTCTATTTTTATGAAAAACACGATTTCGAAGTTGAAATCGATCCTACCACAAAATCGGGTGAAATTATTTGGAAAGATTAATTAAAAAGCGAAAGGTCTGCTTACCATTTATCATGAGGTAAAGCAGGCCTTTTTATTTTGGAAAAATTTGCTCCTGTCCAAACGAATTAAAACCTTTTGCGTAAGATACATTATCTATGACTAAAGGATTGAAGATGCATGCTTTATAAAAGAATCACATACAGTGTCGAACCCAACAAAGCTTCTCGATGTGCCCGATTTTTAAATGATCACTTTATCCCAATACAAATTAAAAATGGAGCAAAACTAATTGGGCAATGGCAAACAGAATCTTCCGAGGAAATGATATCAATTTGGGAGTATCCCAATATGGACGAGTATTTGAAGATTGAAAAGAGGGTATTAAAAGAGAAGCAAAAAGTGGGGGACTTTCAAAAGCTGTATCTGAATTATGAGGAGGATTTCTTAACCTCAACAAGCACATATGAATTTCCGAAGCATACGGTTAGTGTTAGTGGTTTTATTACGAATCAAAATCAAGAAACATTATTAGTCAAAACCTATTGGCGATCGGATACATGGGAGCTGCCTGGTGGAGCCGTTGATGAAGGGGAAACATTGGATAAAGCCCTTTGTCGGGAAGTTTTTGAAGAAACGGGAATCCACATTAAGGTTCAGGGTGTAACAGGCATCTATTCAAATGGAAGTACAGTTTCGATTGTCTTTCGTGGTAAGTCTATAGGAGGAAATATCGCGACATCAAATGAGACAAAAGAAGTAGCTTTTATAAAATTAAATGAATCAAATGTTGATGAATATATTAAAAGAGCAAAATTTAAACCGCGGGTTCTTGATGCACTAAAAGGTGATTATGCACCATATGAAGCATTTAAGGTGAGACCATACGAATTACTTGCAAGATACAAAGCAGAATAAGCATTGTTATTCTGAAAAAAAGTGTTACCATTGTGATAGATATGACGTAGGAGCTAACATTATGAAAATACTAAACAAAGGTTTGATACTTGGAAGTGCAGCGGTGATTCAAGGGTTTGCAATGGCAACTTTTCTATTTCCACACTTTATCCCAACTGGTGGAGCCGCAAGTGTTGCAGTCTTGTTCAATTATATAGCGGGTATTCCTTTTGATATTACATTATGGATTTTAAATGCAGGTCTATTAGTTGCAGCTATTAAGTGGCTAGGAAAGGGAACAGCCATTTGGACGTTGTATTGTGTCACAGTAACAGCGATCACAATTCGTATCTTGACTCCCTTCATTATAAATCCAATTTCTAATGTCATTGTCGATTTACTTGTAGGCTCTGTTGTTTTTGGAGTAGGGATTGGCATTTTATTTCGCATGGGAGCTTCATCAGGTGGAATGGATATTTTAGCTTTAATTATTTCAAAACTAAAAGGATATTCACCAGGGAAAACCCTGTTTGCGATTAATGGGACGATATTGCTGACGACTGGGATTGTGGTGGATTGGAGAATTATTATTTATGCACTTGTGGGCCAATTTATAAGTACTAGGATTTTAGATCTCGTTTGTAAAATCCAATTGCCAAAACAACAGAGGCAAAAACATAATGCAACAATTAGCTAACGAAAAGGCTAGAACCCATATTACAGGTTCTCGCCTTTTTGTTGTCTAGCTCAAGGCGCCATCGGCTCTCTGGTCTAAGCCATTCACTCCGGAAGGTACTACACACCTTCCGTCAGCGCTCGTCTTATGCCTGTCGCCTAAGGCTGCGCGCCTTGCGCTTTTCTTATTAGTTCATTGCAATCCAAACACTCTTTACTTCTGTATAGTTGTTTAGCGCATAAGATCCCATTTCACGGCCAATACCTGATTGCTTATATCCACCGAATGGAGATGCTGCATCAAATGCATTATAGCAGTTCACCCAGACAGTTCCTGCACGAAGATTGTTCGCAATATAATGAGCTTTAGATACATCTTGTGTCCACACTCCAGCTGCAAGACCATACTCGGAATTATTGGCACGACTAATTAACTCATCAAGGTCGTCATATGGCATTGCGGAAATAACAGGACCAAAGATTTCTTCTTTTGCGATTGTCATTTCATCTTTAACGTTTGCAAAAATAGTTGGAGATACGAAGTAACCTTCTTCGTAAGGCTTTTGACCACCTACGACTAGTTCTGCCCCTTCGTTAAGTCCTTTTTCGATATATCCTAAAACGCGATTTTGTTGTTCGATAGAAACAAGTGGTCCAATTTCTGTATCCGAATGTAGACCGGCACCTTGTTTAATTTTTTCAGCATGGCTTGCCATGTCTGCCACAACATTATCAAATTGTTTCTTTTGGATAAAGACACGTGATCCCGCACAGCAAACCTGACCTTGGTTAAACATAACTCCGTTTAATGCTCCAGGAATGGCTTTTGAAAGATCGGCATCCGGTAAAATAATGTTAGGAGATTTACCTCCTAATTCTAATGTTACCCGTTTTAATGATTTTGAGGCTCTTTCCATGATTGATTTTCCGACTTCAGTTGAACCAGTAAACGCAATCTTATCAACCAGTGGATGATCAACAAGCGGCTGACCAGCTGTTTCACCAAAGCCAGGAACAATATTGACAACCCCTGCAGGGAATCCTGCTTCTTCCATTAGCTCAGCTAGATAGAGAGCAGAAAGAGGAGTTTGTTCGGCCGGCTTTAAGACAACTGTACAACCAGTTGCAAGAGCTGCACCAAGCTTCCACATGGCCATTAACAGCGGGAAGTTCCATGGAATGATTTGTCCCACAACTCCAACAGCCTCATGGCGAGTATAGTTAAAAAATGGTCCATTTACAGGGATTGTTTGTCCAACGATTTTCGTAGACCATCCTGCATAATAGCGCATATGTTCAATTGCTAGAGGAATATCTGCATTTGACGTTTCACGAATCGGTTTCCCATTATCCAATGTTTCCAATTGTGCTAGCTCATCTTTATGTAGCTCCATCAAATCTGCCAGTTTATACATGATACGGCTTCTTTGGGCTGCGGTCATTTTTTGCCATGGGCCTTCATCGAAAGCTTTTCGGGCTGCTTTTACAGCACGATCAATATCCTCTGGACCTGCCTCACTCACAGTAGCTAATACTTCTCCAGTCGCAGGATTATAGGATTCGAAAGTTTTTCCAGAAGCACTTTCAACAAATTCTCCATTGATATAAAGCTTCTTGGTCCCATTTAAAAATGACTCAACCTTTTCTCGTAATGCAAAAATTAATTGGCTCATTTTTTTCCTCCTTTATTTATAAAACTACTATACAAGCATTGTGAAAATGCCTACATTACTATGTTAACATTTTAAAACTAGTAATCAATCAACTTTTAACGAAAGATTCAGACAACTTACGACGGTTTTTTTCGACATAAAAATGAGTTTGTTCTATACATGTGAGATTCGGACAGGGTGAGGGGAAAGTCGTGTGTAAAAGTCCAAATGTGCGTTTCATTTGGACAGCGTAAGAACAAAACAAGAGGAATGTGTCAGAATACGTGCGTCATTCGGACAGGATAAGAGAAAAATAGTGTATTAGAGTCCGAAAGTATGCTGCATTTGGACGGAAGGATAAAACAGAAAAAGCCCAAGCTTTTAACTTTAGGATGCTTTTTCACATGCCCAATTGTCTTTGTCTCGGTCATGTCTAGGTTCATAAGCCTGATGTGTGGATGGAACACCGTTTGGATAGACTTTACGAAGTTCCGTACAATTTTTATAGGATTCCTTTCCATCACCTGTGTTACTGCTAGTGCCACCACCTGATGATGAATTGCTCGTTGGGACTGTTGATTTTGAACCCCCTTTATCGAGATCACCTTTTGTAGTCCCGTTTTCCCCGTACGCCCAAAGTCCAATTTCGTTCTCACGTGCTTCACGCGCGAACTTTACAAAATAATCGCTATAGGTAACATCTGGTGGGTAGGTCGAGGGTTCTGCATACCCATTTAAGACGAGTTGTGCATTGAACATTTTTGACCGTATTTCTGCTTCATCCATAACATTTGCTGGGACAGAAAGCCAGATGAGACGTAAGTAGCGGTTATATCGATCTGTATCAGATACATCCTTTTGAAGCCACACTTTTTTTCCTTCCAGTTCGGTGGTTGTATAGTTGCTTGCTTCTTTACCATACACTTCTTGCCTAGTTGTTGATTCAGGTGTATTCACGCCGACTAAGCGAATCTTCCGACCATCCGAAAGTTCAACCGTGTCGCCATCAACAACTCGGGAGACGATTACTGCTTCTAAGCCGAATGTCTGAGCTTGTTCGTCCGTTTTTTGTTCGGCTTGTTGCCTGTCACGTTCTTCTTTTGCTTTTTGTTCAGCTTCCTCTTTTTGTCTCGCTTCTTCAGCCGCTCTTTGTTCTGCTTCTTTTTTAGCTTGCTCCTGCTCGGCTTTTTCCTTTTCCTTTGCTGCTAATTCTTCTTTTTTGGCTTGTTCTGTTATTTGTTCTTTCAGCTCTTGCTTCGTGGTTTCTTCGTCACTTATCGCACATCCTGTAATAGTCACAATGAGGATAATCCGCAAAAGAATTCCTAAGCGTCCTAATAATTTTTTCACCGTATTTCCCCCTAAAAGATTAAAAATAAATAGCAAACAAAGGAATGCTTCATATACAAGAAAAAAAGCCACTCTAGTTGAACTAGAATGGCTTTTGCGTAATGGAGTTGATGGGAATCGAACCCACGACCCTTTGCCTGCCAGGCAAATGCTCTCCCCCTGAGCTACAACCCCGAATGAATGTAGAAAAATTATACCATGACATCTTATAATAGACAATCTTTTTGCATGAGAATGCTCCAAAGTTCATATATTTCTACTAAAAAAGTAATAAGACAAACCTCAGCAAAAAATGGTAAAATTTGATTAAACCGAAAATGGTGGTGAACTCGTGATTTATTTATATGTACTAGCCTCTTATTTTATTGGAACGATTATGACTGCCTATGTGGTTATGAGGTTTATGCTAGGTGAAGATATCAGGAAACTCGGAAGTGGAAATGTAGGTGCCAGGAATGCTGGTAGATTGCTAGGGAAGAAAGGCTTTTTGTTAACTGCCTTAGGCGATGTGCTAAAAGGGCTGCTAGTTGTCTTAGGTGCAAAATACCTGGGATTCTCCTTTGAAATTCAAATTCTGTCCCTTATCGCAGTTGTGGTCGGACATATTTGGCCAATCACCCTTAAATTTAAAGGTGGAAAAGGAATTGCGACAGCTGCAGGCGGCCTAGTTGTCTTAACTTATCAGCCATTTCTCGTGTTTGCTGCAATCTTTCTATTTTTGTTAACACTTTCGAGAAGCTTCACATTAGCGGGGATGACAGCTTTCTTTACAATGCCATTTATCTATTGGTTTATGGATTATTCAATACGGGAATGTGTACTTATTTTTATTGTAATCGCCTTATTACTATTTGCTCACCGCGATAATCTAAAAGAAAGACTAGTGAAAAAAATCAATTAAGTGGAGTGATTCCATCATGACATTTGTCTATAAAATAGCTCGGTCCAAACATGAGTTTGATCAAATCCATCGCTTAAACTATAAAACCTTTGTTGAAGAAATTCCACAGCATAAAAAAAATGAAGAAAAGATGTTAGTCGATAAATTTCATGATCAAAATACATATTTAATTTGTGTAAAGGATTCAAAAGTAGTAGGTATGATTGCTGTAAGAAGCAACAGACCGTTTTCACTAGATTATAAGATGCCTAATCTTGATGAGCAATTACCGGTAAAACCTGCTAAACCTTGTGAAATTCGCTTACTATCGGTTGAAGAAGAATATCGTAATAATGGGAGAATCTTTTTCGGGCTTGCCGGTCTAATGTCTACTTATTGCTTGAAGGAAGGCTATGATGTTGCCTTGATTTCTGGAACAACAAGACAAGAAAAATTATATCGACAGCTAGGCTTTAAACCATTTGCCTCATTAACTGGAACTTCGGAAGCCTCTTTTTGGCCGATGTATTTAACAAAACAAACCTTTGATGAGTCGCTTGCAGGTAGAATTTTAAAAGAACCGGTTAGTTTTTTGCCAGGTCCCATTAAAATTCATGAAAATGTAAAAGAAGCTCTTCAACAAGAGCCGATTTCACATCGTTCAAATGAATTCTCATTACAAATGAAATCTGTAAGAGAGAAGCTTTGTAGCATGACAAATTCAAAGCATGTGGAGGTTTTAGTCGGTTCGGGAACTCTTTCAAATGATGTGGTCGCTGCTCAGTTAGCTATTTTAGAAGGAAAAGGCTTAATTGTAAGCAATGGGGAGTTCGGTTCAAGATTAATTGACCATGCCGATCGAGCAGGATTAGCTTTTAAAAAGCTAGAAAAAGAATGGGGAGTACCTATTACAGAAACAGAGATTAAGAAAGAGCTTGAAACGGGGGATTATGCTTGGCTATGGGCCGTCCATAGTGAAACTTCCACGGGAATGCTATCAAACTTCAAAAACCTAAAGGAAATCTGTCTTCAAAGTAATGTGAAACTCTGTCTTGACTGTATCAGCACGGTTGGTGCTGTTAAGCTAGATTTTCAGGATGTCTATTTCGCATCGGGAGTCAGTGGTAAAGCGATTGGTGGATATACGGGTTTATCATTTGTCTTCCATAATCATGAAGTTTATCCTAACCAGTCAATTCCAAGATATCTTGATCTCGGGATGTACGCTTATCATGACAGCATTCCGTATTCCCATTCCTCGAACATGCTTGAGGCATTGCATGAAGCACTGCAAAAATACAAAAATGATGATTACTATCTAGAAATTAAAACAAGATATAAGATGATTCGTGAGTATATTGAAGGTCTAGGACTGCAGATTTTAACATCGCCTGAATATTCATCACCTGCAATCATGACAATTCTTTTGCCAGAACATATCTCTTCAAAGGATTTTGGAGATGATATGGCACTACACGGATATTACCTTCATTATGAAAGTCGCTATTTACAAGAAAAGAAATGGATCCAAATCTCGTGCCTGAGCAGCCATGAAGAAAAGGATATTTTAAAAATGCTACGTATATTTGAGCTTTTGTTAAACCAATATGCAAAAACCGGAGAGCCTTCTATATAGAGGGCTTTTGTTATTGAAACTTTTCCTACCCATTTTCGTCTAAGTGAAAAAGGGGTGAAATGGATGAAGAAGAGATGGATTTTTTATCTGTCTGCGGTCATTCTGATAACGGCTCTGACGGCTATAGTTACCTCTTCAAAGCCGGCAGTTGTCAGCCAAATGGATACTGAAATTCAGCCTGTCACAAAAGAAAAGCTACAAGAAATATTTCGGGATGCGATTAAAGAGGAAAAACGCAATCGAAGGTATAGTTTATTCGGGAGGGATACTGCCCAACAGGAAATGTCAGTATCAAATGAATCACCTGCAGCGGATAGTGCCGCAAAAGGTGGGAGTGATTATTCAGAGACGAACACCCAGGTTCAAGGTGTTGATGAATCAGATATCGTAAAAACTGACGGTAAATATATTTATCAACTTATTGATGGGAAACTAAATATCATCAAAGCAGCGCCTGTGAAGGAAATGCAGGTAATCACAACAATTCCATATTCTCACTCATTTTCACCAAGTCAAATGTTCTTATACGAAGACAAGCTTGTCGTTATCGGTTATTCGTTTCATGATATGACACCACATCAAAATCAACGTAAAATGATTTATCCACCTAGACATTTTGAAGCAACAACAGCGATTGTTTATGACATAAAGGACCAAAAAAACCCTAAGGAAATACGTAGAGTAGAGGTTGAGGGAACCCATTTGACTTCACGCAGAATTGATAACTACGTGTATCTAGTTACGAGTCATTTTCCGTATTATTGGATTATGGAAGACGTGAAAGATGATGATATCGAGCTTAGACCACGTTTCTCAGATACAGCAAATAATGAGGAAAGTTCTTTGGTGCCGTATGAAAAAATTCAGTATATCCCTGGTTCAAAAGAGAGTAATTTTACCTTAATTGCTGCAATTGACTTGAATGACCCTAATAAAGAAGCCTCCATTACTTCTTATTTAGGTAGCGGAAATTTATTGTATATGTCAAAGGAAAACATTTATATCGCAGTAGCAAACTATAACGCAATTCCATTTAGGGAGGATGGCTCCAATTCCCCTGATACAAATGTCTATAAATTTTCAGTGGATGGGGAAAAAGTCGAGTTCCATAGTTCAACTGAAGTACCGGGAACGATTTTAAATCAATTTTCAATGGATGAATACAATGGAACCTTCCGGGTAGCCACAACAAAAGGGGATACCTGGAATAACAGCAAACCATCCGCAAACAATTTGTTTATTTATGATGAGAATTTAAAACAAATAGGTTCTTTAAGTGATCTGGCGCGTGGAGAGCGAATCTATTCAGCACGCTTCATGGGGGAACGCATTTACATCGTGACCTTTAAGCAAGTAGATCCATTGTTTGTCATTGATGCTAGTGACCCAAAAACTCCAAAGGTGCTTGGAGAGCTTAAAATACCTGGCTTTAGCAACTACCTGCATCCATATGATGAAAACCATGTAATTGGTTTTGGACAGGACACGAAGGTAGTCGCTGATAAAACAATCAATAATGAGCCAATGGTTTATACAGATGGTGTGAAAATTTCGTTATTTGATATTCGGGATGTAAATAATCCAAAGGAGAAGTTCACAGAAGTCATTGGTGGCCGTGGAACATACTCCCCATTAAATTACGACCATAAAGCTCTTTTATTTAATAAGGAAAAAGGAATTTTTGCTTTCCCAATTACTGTCTATCAAAATATAGAAGGGAAAATGTTTGAGCAAAGATTCGAATTTCAAGGAGCATATGTATACGACATCGATATAGAAGGAATCGACTTAAAAGCAAAAATATCAAATGATACCGGTTCGTATGAAACATGGGAGGGGGAAGTACAACGACTTCTAACGATTGACGACACATTGTATGCCATCTCACCGACAGAGGTTTCAGCATATGACCTAAAAGATTATCAGCAAATTGCCGAAACCTCTTTAAGATAAAAGGGTAGAATTTCTTCTATCCTTTTTATGCATTTATCTTATATACTATATAAGATTATATTTGAAATGAAGTGACATACATGAATCAACCAAAAATGAATCCATACTTTGTATTGGCAGTTGGTGTCGTTGCAGTCTCGACGTCAGCTATTTTTGTGAAATTAGCAAATGCACCTGCACCGGTTATTGCGTTCTACCGGCTATTTTTTACAGTCTTATTAATGCTTCCGGTTTTTTTATGGAAATATCGAAAGGAACTACGGGTCATAACCAAAAAGGACTGGCTATTTTCCACAATCTCAGGTGTGTTTTTAGCACTCCATTTTATCCTATGGTTTGAATCACTCAACTACACATCGGTAACGAGTTCAACTGTATTAGTAACCATGCAGCCAGTTTTTGCTTTCATAGGAACCTATTTCTTGTTTAAAGAAAAAATTAGTTTAGGTGCGATATTGAGCACCTGTCTTGCTTTAGGAGGAAGCATCATAATTAGTTGGGGTGATTTCCGAATTAGTGGGAGTGCTTTATACGGCGACTTCTTAGCAATCATTTCGTGTGTGATGGTTACAGCCTACCTTCTCTTTGGGCAAACTGTTCGAAAACGCTTATCGCTTGTCACATATACATTTGTTGTTTACAGCATAAGTACAATAACATTGTTTTTATATGTAGTGATTTTTAAATATCCGCTAGGTGGATACGCTGGTCAAGACTGGATGTACTTTTTACTATTAGCAATTGTTCCAACTTTACTTGGTCATAATCTTTTCAATTGGTCATTAAAATGGGTAAGTACCTCAACAATTTCAGTTAGTATTTTATTTGAACCAGTTGGCGCGGGCATTCTAGCCTATTTTATCCTTTCAGAAAAAATTATCCATACACAGATTATGGGAGGAGTTATTATTGTAGTCGGTATTTGGCTGTACTCCATAGGTGAAAGGAAGAAAAAACAGCGGGTTTCATTATCAGAACAAAGTGTAGGTTAAAAAGATAAAAGCCATGTCTACAATGACATGGCTTTACACTTTACAAAGTGTGGTTTCGACCCCACTTTGTAAGTAAGCCTCTGGCAGATGCCACAGATTTTCAAAGGAAATTTTTCGAGCAAACTCGAAAAAATCTGGGCGCAAATACGCCAAGGTGTATTTGATTCTATGCATATTTTCGAGTTATTAATACAGCTCCTACACCAAGAAACATGCATAGGGCGCCAATTAAGAGAAGGTTCGCATATGGGCTTGCCGTAGTAGGAAGCTTATTCCCCTGAACCTTAACACTCATTTCTGTTGCCAAGGTTGCAACGGTTAAGAGTTTTTCTCCACGCTCAATGATAAAATCAGATGCTAGCATTTCCTCGGAAACTTTGAGATCCAGTAGGTATTCATCATTAGCTCGATATAATTCAACAAGCAGTTCAGCACCATCAAGTGTATCCATTTGAAGTAGCTTATTATAAGCTATTGCCTCTCTAGCACCATCCTTTAATAGATAGTATCTCGGTTGTAATTCAAAGACTTCAATCATTTTATCGTACATCACGATAAGCTCTTTTTGGTGTTCAGATGATAATCCTTCTGAGCTATTATAGGAAAAGTATCGCTCTAAATTAGTGTTAATCGATCTCATTTTCTCTTCAAGATTTATATCATTAAGGCTTAAAAAGTGGAGAAATAATCCATCAATCTCGTCTTCTGTTAGCCCAACCTCCGATAGCATCCGCTCTGCTTCTACCAATACCTCAGCATGATTTAGATAGAAATCAACTGTTGTTTCAAGGTCCTTAATGAATAAATAATCCTGTACCGACTCTCCGAAACCGCTTAGGATATGATGCAATTCATCCTCATTAATATTATGCTTCGTTAATAGAGTCTGGACGGTCTCATTATTAACTGGCTCACCTAAATAGGAAACCAGCTCATTCACACTTTCAAAATCCTTTAAGGATAAATCAAAAACTGCTAAATAGTCCTCAAGATCATCTTCAGTTAAACCAGTCTGTGTTGTATATTTTTTTAATTCCTCAGGGGTAACGTCAGCAAACACTCCAACAGACAAAAACGCAAGCTGGAATAAAAAAATAACCCCAACTAATAAAAACTTCTTCATTCCTCTTCCTCCAAGCCATTATATTCATAGTTGTAGTATTTTCAACTTTTACCAAATAATGCATACAAAGGAGGAAATTAAGGGGAAATCGAAATTTAGTTTGATATGTTTGCTTAAAGATTTAATGACCCGTGAACTGACTTCAAATTGGGTTTAGTTGATTGTAAATGTTTTAGCTATTTCATGAATAATCTCTAGGTCTGCATTGAAATCCGAAGCTCCGAAATAGCCGGGACTATTTGCGTGAAAATACAAATCATAGATGACTTCTTGATCATTAGGTTGAATGAAATAATGAACAGTTTGAATGGCGTGCATTTGCTTTACATGAAAAAGGACTCGTTGGGTTGGTTCCAGAAAATCTTCTAACATTTCATTTTCAAATATACCTGGCTGAGACAAAAGCTCTTGTTTTAATTCATTGTTGATCTTCTTCACCCCACCAACTTCTGTTCCATTTTTTAAAAATACATATGTGGCACCTTGTTCTTCAATCGTAATTTCTTTTGGAAGATCGATCATAAATGACGAGACATGATCAGCATGAGGGGGTGCCTTCTCAAAAATGGAATTATAAGAGTATGTTCCAATCCCAATTATGAGTATTAACATAACCGCTGCTGACAGTAACTGCATAATGAATCGGTTTGAAAAAATCCTGTTCATTTTCTTCGTTTCGCTTACTCTAATATTTGTAATAATATGGGTTTTCTGGGCTTCGCTTAATTGAAATTTGGGAAATGATTTATTTGGATAGGAATCCTTCATAGTCTTTTTCCTCTCCTTTGTTGATAGATTTAAGATTTTTCTGTAATGCTTTAATAGCTCGATGGTAAGTTAATGAAACTTTGTTAGTAGTCCATCCTAAAATGGTAGCTGTTTCTTCAACACTTAGTTCTAAAATTAATCGTGAAATAAGAACTTCTTTATAAGATTTCTTTAGGTGAAGAATTGTTTGGTGTATATCAGAAAGAACCTCGTCTAAAAGAAGGGCACTTTCTGGATTGGAATGGTCAAACGAGATTTGTTTGTTCGCCAGTAGATCAAATGGTTGGAATTTGATTAGTCTTTTCCGACGGTTCTTATCGATTACTAAATTCCTCGCAATTGTAAGTAGCCATGTCTTGGGGTGTGAACGTTCCTCAAAGGTGGGAAATGATTGAATTGCTTTTAAAAAAACCTCCTGAACATCATCATCAACATCAAAAGACCCTGTGTAATAAATAAGGAAGTTATAAACATCATCGCCATACTCATAAAACCATTTCTCGATTTGACTGATTTGTGCCAAACGTCGAACCCCCTTTGTGTATTCCTTTATATAATAGACGATTAAAGCATCAACATCTTTCATATTTAAGAAATTTTTTTTAGAAAAGTGAACTAAAAAATACTGACAAACCATTAAAGGAATGTCAGTATTTGATAGGGAGAATAACTCTTTAATAAAAGGAACTAGCAAAAAAACTAAAAACGAAGGCCATTATGATAGACGAAACAAATGTAATGAAAGTACTTGCTTCGATTCTTCCCTCATTATTACTAATTCTTAAACCCTCTATATAAACAAATGAAAACAAGAATAAACACATCGCTAATGATAAAAACATTCCTAC
>NZ_JBALOP010000053.1:0-9678 GCF_036962685.1 Bacillus sp. JJ1566
GTTCTATATATAGTATTAACAGTTTTTACTTGCTTTTTAACTAAATTAATATGTGTTGTAATGGTGACGGGGGAAGGGCTAATTTCCTTGATGTTAAGGGGGATTATTTGCTTAATTATACCTAATATTATGTATATTATAATTTTTAGTAAAAACGAAGAATTTCAATACTTAAAAGAAATATTAATTCGTGTTGTGTTCAAGTCTAAAGAGAAACGGCAACCTATGGAAGTTTAACTTGTTCAAGTGAATAGAATTTATAAACACCATAAGGCTTTAATTAATATAGAAAAAAGTTAATTATCTATTACTTATGTTGATGGGAGAGGTTTTTTTGATATGGTTTTGGCAATAGAGCAATTGAAGAAACAATATTATGACTGGAGATGTTGGGATTATTTGTATAGAAAAATGAAAATGAATACAAAAAATCAAATTAGGTCCACCTTCGATTCTTATAATTCTTCCATACCATACATTAATAAACCTGGCATTGCTTTTTCTTTTGATGACAGTTTTCGTGTAAGAGATTGGGTTACTTACGGGAAGGATATGTTTGGGTTTTATGATGTTAAGGTTACTTTTAATATTAACGCATTTCATCATTATGAGGGGGAAAGAAAACATACCCAAGATGAAATTGACATGTTGATTGAACTCCAATCTAACGGCCATGAGATTGCCCATCATGGATTTCGCCATAAAAATGTTGTTAGATACACTGATGAAGTAGGTTTAGAGAAATGGATAAAAGATGAAATTATTTCCATGTTTGAATGGATGGAAAAACAAAGTCACTCCAAAACTGGTGAAAAGTTTACGAAACCTATTACGTTTGCTTTTCCATACTTCGCTTCCAATGAACAAACTTTAAAGGAAATTGTTCCAAAATATTTTAAGCTGGCAAGAGGTTTTCAAAGGGGGTATAATTTAACTCCATTTAAACATAGTGGTTTTGTTCCTTCTATTTGTATAGATAGTGAATTTTTAATAAATCCAAAAAACGTAAGTAAGATATTGAAATTAGTGAAAACTTCTGGATGCAATTTGATTTTAACCTGCCATTCCATCTTACCAGATGAAGTTAATTGGGAAATATACGGATGGCCAATGACCGAACATGAGCGAAAATGGAGAACATCTCCGAGAGTAATCCAATATATCATTAATGAAGCTAAAAAATTGGGCCTGGAATTTTATACAACTGCGGAGTTAAGTGGTGTAGCAACGTTTATAGATCGAAATTTTGAAAAGTATGTAAGAAATCTACTTTCTAAGGAGCCCGATGAATGGATACTTTTATCGGATTTGACCTCAATTAAGGAATTAGATCTTAGTAATCAACAAATAAATAATCTAGATGGAATTCAATATTTTACAAGCTTGGAAAAGCTTAATATTACTAATAGTTGTATTACTGATAGTAGGTTATTAGAAAAATTACCGAATTTAACTATAAGATATGTCAATGAAAATTAACAAACTTAACCTTTTTTAAGAAGTATTCGCAAAAACAAATCGTTTCTATAATTTGTTCGTTATTAAGAATGAGTGGTTCATAAAATGATTCATATTGAAAGTTGAAAGGTGAGTAATCACAATTAAATCAATTCGAAGATTTGCAGCAATATCAATATTGTTCATTCATATACATTTCTTTGCTTAACCTTGTTCATTGTCTTATTAATAAAAAGCATTGATAGGAAAATCACTAGTATTATTTGTTTTTTCCTTTTTATTCAGGACTTAAAATTAGAAAAAGAAGTTTGAACAAAAAAGTAGATTAAAAACCTTAGATAAAGGATGTAATGTTATGAATCCAAAAATAAGCATTATTGTCCCTGTATATAAAGTTGAAGCTTATTTAAGAAAATGTATCGATTCGATCTTATCGCAATCCTTCACAGACTTTGAACTAATACTTGTAAACGATGGGTCTCCTGATAATTGTGGTTATATTTGTGATGAATATTCTGCTAAAGATAGTAGGATAAAAGTTATTCATAAAGTAAATGGTGGGTTATCTGATGCAAGAAATGCAGGTATTGAAGTAGCAATAGGAGAATATATAGGGTTCGTAGATAGTGACGATTATATAAATGAAAAAATGTATGAGCTATTATATGTCAATGCAATAGAACATTCTTCTGAAGTGGTAATCTGTGACGTTAAAGAGGTAAATGAAGAGGAAGAGCTGGGTAGTAGTTATTTTGAAGATACTTTTAATGTAGAAAACTTTACTAATATTGAAGCTTTAGAACAGATATATGAAAGGAAGGTTGGTCTCTTCACTTTTGCAACGAATAAGCTTTATAAAAGATATTTGTTCGAAGAGCTAAGGTTTAATAAAGGCAAAATTTATGAGGATGAGTTTATCTTGCATAAAATATTATATTTGTCTAAAAGAGTTACTTTTATTCCATGTGAACTATATTATTATCTGCAGAGATCTAACAGTATATTAAATTCCCCATATTCAATGAAGAAGTTTGATAAGGTTTCTGCCTTAAAGGAAAGGGTTGACTTTTTTTATGACATAAACCAGACTTACCTTCAAAATAAAGCTTTGAAAAGTTATATAGACTTTTTTATATGGAATTATTTTGTTGCGAAAGATGAACTACAAGATGTAAATAAAGAATTAAAAGAACATAAGGGGCAGTTTAATAGACAATTTATCAATATTTTGAAAAACCCGTTAATTAGCGCTAAACAGAAAATGGTAATCTCGTTGTTTATAATAAATCCTTTTATTTTTGAATTTATTAAGATTCTGGGTTCATTTAAAAAATTTAAAAAACAATACCTTTAATGGAAATTCACATTTTAAAGTACAAAGTACTATCGAAATGTTCTTTATTAAGAATTATGATTAAATACAAATATAATAATTATTTAAATTTCTAAACGAATTAAATAACTTTCATGGATGCCTCCTAGCTGTTATCAAAGTAGGCACTGGTCATGCTGTGGTTGATTGACCTTAGAAATTTGTTGTCAGGAGTATGATGAGAGGTAGGGTTATATGCCATTTAAAACTAAAGTTTATTACATTTTATTTTGTAAGTTCAGAGTTGACGAATAAAATAAATCCATAAGAATTACGGGAGGGTTGTATTAGGTGAATAAAGTATTAAATCGATTAACGAGAAATTATTTTGACTGGAGAACATGGAATTATTTTTATAAAAATATGCGTATAAATACTTCAAATAATGAAACAAAAAATTCAAATTCTGAAATAGAAACAAATAGCTCACCCCTTCGTTATATTAATAAGCCTGGTATCACTTTTTCTATAGATGATAGCTTCCGGATAAATGATTGGTATAAATATGGTAAGGATTTGTTTAGGTTTTATGATGTAAATGTAACATTTAATATTGATGCTTTTCATCATTATGAAAATAGAAGAGAAATTACACAAAAAGAGATAGATATGCTCATAGAGCTGCAGTCAGACGGTCATGAAATTGCACATCATGGTTTTAAACATGAAAAAGCGGTGGAATATTCTGAACAAAAAGGGGTAGAAACATGGTTAAAAGATGAGATTGAACGAATGTTTGAATGGTTAGAATATCAATCACATTCCAAAACGGGGGAAAAATTTAAAAAACCTGTTACTTTTGCATTCCCAAGTTTTAGTTATAACGACCAAACTATAAGCGAATTAATTCCTAAATATTTTAAGATTGTAAGAGGTCATAGAAGTGGGGATAATCTAGTCCCTTTCAATCATACAGGGTTTGCTCCTTCATTTTGTATAGATAGTCATTACTTATACAATCCGAAGAATATAATAAAAATACTAAAATTTGCTAAGGAGAATACTTGCAATTTAATTTTTACATGCCACTCAATATTACCTGAAAATGTTACTTGGAATAATTTTGGATGGTTGATGAGTGAACATGAAAAAAGATGGAAAGTTTCCCCAAATATCCTTGAATTTATCATTAAGGAAGCCAATAAGCTTGATATGGAATTTTATACAACAGCAGAACTAAGTGGAGTAGCAACATTTATTGATAGGAATTTTGAAAATTATGTTAGACAAAAAATTTCAAAAGGCTCTAGTCAATGGATTAATATATCAGATTTAATTTCAATTAAAGAGCTCAATCTAAGTAATTTAAACATTACAAACTTAGATGGAATCCAATATTTCCAGGGTTTGGAAAAGGTTGATCTAAGTAACAATAAAATAAATGATTTTCGATTACTAAACAAGCTTCCAAATTTAAAGGAAGTAAAATTGAATAATTCCAATTTAATTGAGCCCGTTATTATATAGAACACTTGTGTACTAGTAATATTCAAAATTGATTAGGCTACGGTATTCCATCATTGAAGAATTTTAATGAAATTTGTAATATTAGTAGTTAGAAAAAAGGGAGAGTTAGATTGTGAGTAAACGTATAGAACAATTAGATTCCTTACGCGGATTAGCAGCTTTTGCTGTTGTCTTACATCACCTGCCACTATTAGCGCTTACAATGCCCGACGTAGTGTATAAACTAATTAGATATTTGGGAATAAATTATGGGCACGGTCCTGTAATGTTATTTTTTGTGCTTAGTGGTTTTGTTTTATCACTCCCTTTTTTAAAAAATGAAACAGTTAATTTTTTTCCATACGTAATTAAAAGATATTTTAGAATATATGTTCCGTACATTATAGCTATTTCGTTTGCAATTGTATTTTCGCAAATATTTTTTCAAAACAAAGTTGAAGTGGTTGGATCTTGGCAACACATGTTATGGACTACACCCATTAGTTTAAAATTAATTTATGAACATCTCTACTTCTTAGGTAATATTCATTCAAATACATTCAATGGAGTTATTTGGTCCTTAATTCATGAACTTAGAATCTCTTTGTTTTTTCCATTCATTGTAATTTTGATTAAAAAGATTAACTGGAAAGTTACTCTCATTATTTGTTTAATTTTGTCAGTGATTTCTGGGTTAAATAATGTTTTCGATTTTCAAGTTTCTAACGGAAACGACATAACGTATTTCCACACAATCCACTATACGGCCCTTTTTATTTTTGGGGCATTACTTGCGAAACATAATATTAGTGTAGTAAATTCATATAAAAAAAAGAGCTTTTTCTTTAAATTATCATTTTTAACTCTTGCTTTTTTTCTTTATAATTTTTCTGAATTTATTGTGCATTATTTGTATGAACTTACAAGACTAGAATTTGTATCAATTTATTTTAATATAATCATGGAGTATGGGATTGCAGTTGGGTCTCTTGGAATAATAATCTGTGCTCTAGGATCTGTCAGAGTTAGAAGATTCCTTTTGTTTAAACCATTTCAATTATTAGGAAAGATATCTTTTAGTTTATATCTTTACCACTTACCCGCTATATTACTAAGTATATATTTATTACATGACAAACTATCATTATGGATGATCTGTATAATTTCTGTATTTTTTAGTTTGGGTATTTCAACAGTAGCATGGAGTTTAATTGAGGTACCAAGTATGAAAATGGGGCGAACTGTTGCTAATAAAATTAAAGAAAAACAGTTGATTATTATTACAAGAATTCGTAATAAGTCAGCTTAATAAACCGGAATATTTTATAAAATAAAGATAATAGGGGTTTTATTGTGAATATTGAGATAAGCATAATTGTACCTATTTATAATCTTGAAAAGTATATTCATAAGTGTGTTAGCTCCATCTTATCCCAAAGTTTTACGAACTTCGAATTAATACTGGTTAATGACGGTTCAACTGATCAAAGTGGAAAGATATGTGATGAGTATGCAGAAAAGGATAATCGTGTAAAAGTGATTCATAAAGAAAATGGTGGAATAGCATCTTCGCGAAACGCAGGGTTAGAAGTTGCTGTCGGTAAATATATAGGCTTTGTGGATAACGATGACTATATTAATAAATTCATGTACGAAATACTTTATAAACATGCCATGGAACATTCATCCGATATAGTTGTATGTGATTACATAAATATTGATGAAGGGCAGAAAGTTGATACAGAACTCTTAGAACAAAATTATAATACCCAGCACTTCAGTAATCTAGGTGCATTACATTTTATATACGAAGATATGGAAAAAGATACTTTTATTTATCCATGGAACAAATTGTATAAACGAAGTTTATTTTCAAATATAAAATATGAACTGGGAAACATTTATGATGATGAATCTGTAGCACATGAACTGCTTTATAAGTGTAATAGCGTAACATATATTCAAAATGGCCTTTACTACTATGTGAAAAGAAAAGGTAGTCAAATAAACACGGCCTTTACAATAAAAAAATTTGGGAGGGTATATGCCCTTAAAGCAAGGGAAGTTTTCTTTAGAAAAAATAAAGAACGAGAACTTCATGATAAAGCACTTAAACATTATATGCAGGTGTTTTTTTGGTATTATTTTATGGCGACCTCTACTCTAACGGGTATCAAAAAAGAATTAAAAGCATTAAAGCGTACTTTTGATAAAAGTTTAATATATTTATTGGCACATAAAGACATAAGTTGGAAACAAAAATTAATGTGTGTAGTTTTCAGTGTTAATCCAGATATTTTTCGAGTTATTAAAGATATCGGGGAAAAAAACAAAAAAACCCAAGTTGAGATTTAAGACATTACATAGTATTTATGTGATGTCTTTTTATTTTAATTAATATTTAGGAGTGGGCTACTATGAAAGGAATCATTTTAGCAGGTGGAAGTGGAACAAGGTTGTATCCATTGACAAGGTCGATATCCAAGCAATTATTACCTATTTATGATAAACCCATGATTTATTATCCAATGTCCGTTTTAATGTTAGCCGGTATAAGGGATATTTTGATTATCTCAACAACTGAAGATCTACCAAGATTTGAGCAACTTTTAGGAGATGGTTCAGAATTAGGTATCAATTTATCATATAAAATTCAGGAGTATCCTAATGGGTTGGCAGAAGCATTTATAATAGGAGAGGAATTTATTGATCAACATGATGTTGCATTAATTTTGGGTGACAATATCTTTTATGGACATGAGTTTATTTCTACTTTAGAAAGAGTCTCTTCTCAATTAAATGGCGCTACGATATTTGGATACCATGTTAAGGATCCGGAACGATTTGGAGTTGTGGAATTTAATCGGGATGGAAGGGTATTGTCCATAGAAGAAAAACCGAGCTTTCCTAAATCAAATTATGCGATTACGGGCCTATATTTCTTTGACAATCAAGTTGTTGATATTGCAAAAAAGGTTAAGCCTTCTCTAAGAGGGGAGCTAGAAATAACAGATATTCTCAAAGAATACTTACAAAGTGATCAATTAAATGTTGAATTACTGGGACGTGGTTTTGCTTGGCTGGATACAGGGACACATGAATCCTTATTGGAAGCATCACAATTTATCGAGATCATCGAAAAAAGGCAACTTCAGAAAATCGCTTGTTTGGAGGAAATTTCTTTTAATAAAGGATATATTTCGGAGTCAAAGTTATTAAAATTAGCGGAGCCTTTGAAGAAAAGTGAATATGGTCAGTATTTACTAAGATTAATAGCAATGAATAAATATAATGAAACGGCTGAACTTGTAAATTAATTTAAATGACAAGTATCTTGGGGGATTCTATATGAAAGTTATTGATACAAAGCTTGATGGTCTGAAAATAATTGAACCAAAAGTCTTTGAAGATAATCGTGGTTTTTTTATGGAAAGCTTTAATTTTAAGAGCTTTAAAGGATATGGATTGGAATTTGACTTTATCCAAGACAATCATTCACTTTCTGTTAATAAAGATGTAATCCGTGGACTTCATTATCAACTCAACCCAAAAGCACAGACTAAATTAGTCAGAGTTATTACAGGAGCCATTTATGATGTCGCAGTCGATATTAGAAAAGATTCTCCGACATTTGGTCAGTGGGTAGGGGTTACATTAAGTGAAGATAACCATCGTATGCTTCTAGTCCCTAAGGGCTTTGCCCATGGATTTTGTACTTTAACAGATAACACACATGTCCAATACAAGGTTGATGAGTACTATTCAGCCGAGAATGACAGGGGAATTCTTTGGAATGATCCTCAACTTTCCATTAATTGGCCTACGGCGAACCCAATTTTGTCTGAAAAAGATTCGAATCAGCCGTTTTTACGAGAAGCAGAAATTAATTTCCACCAACTGTCTAAAGTGGAGGTAGGACATGAAGACTTATGATTACCTTATAGTTGGTGGTGGAATTATTGGCATGTCCATTGCAAGGGAATTGAAAAAGAGATTTCCCAATGCTTCTATATGTTTATTAGAAAAGGAGTCAGATGTAGCCTTTCATTCTAGTGGAAGAAACAGTGGAGTATTACACGCTGGATTTTATTATACTGCGAATAGCTTAAAGGCAAGGTTTACAAGAGATGGTAACCTAGAGATGACTAAATTCTGTGAAGAAAATGGATTGAAAATAAATAAATGTGGAAAGCTTGTAGTCGCAACGAATAAATTAGAATTAAGAGGCTTGTATGAATTAAAAAAGAGAGCTGAAAATAACGGTGTAGAGTTAATATGGGTTGATGAATCTGAAGTTTCATTGATTGATGCTAATGTTAGAACATATAAAAAGGCTTTATTTTCTCCAAATACATCATCTGTTAATCCGATTGAGGTATGTCAAACACTTAAAGCAGAAGTAATAAATAAAGGGGTAGATATCTTCTGTAATACTAAGTACAAAAGTGTATCAGACAAGTATATTATCACAAATAATGGGAATTTCACATTTAATTATTTTATTAATGCAGCAGGTCTATATGCTGATAAAATTGCAAAGGATTTTAACTTTGGAGAAAGCTATACAATTATCCCTTTTAAAGGTATCTATTTGAAATACGAGAAAAATAAAACTGATGTTATTACAAATATATATCCAGTTCCTAATCTTGCAAATCCTTTTTTAGGTGTACATTTTACGAAAACCGTGGATGAGTCTATAAAAATTGGACCAACTGCTATTCCTGCTTTTTGGAGAGAAAACTATAGTGGGTTGAGAAATTTTAAAATAAATGAGTTTTTTACGATTTTGTTTTATGAAACAAAGTTATTTGTGAAAAATTCTTTTAACTTTCGCTCATTAGCTAAAGAAGAAATGAAGAAGTATATAAAATCATATTTTATTAATTTATCCTTAAAAATGGTTAAGCATGTAGATAAAAATGGATTTGGTCAATTCGTGAGACCAGGGATACGTGCTCAATTATTAGATAAGAAAACATTAGAGCTTGTGCAGGATTTTGTTGTTGAAGGTGACGATCGGTCCTTTCATATCTTAAATGCTGTTTCTCCAGGTTTCACATGTGCATTCCCATTTTCTAGATTTGTTGTAGATGAAATTGTCAAAAAACAAGCCAACAGATTAGATAAGGAAAATATTTCATAGTGATATATAAATTTAAGAGGTGTATGGAAGAAGAGTACACTTTGTAGATAATCTGAACTATTACAAATTATTGGGATTAACTGTGAAGAATCCATTAATAAAGTGGGGCACAAGGTATGACTTTAAAAGAGATTTTAAAAAGAAACAAACATACTTATTTTATAATTACTAAAATAAGAGATTTGCAGTATATTACACAAAATATTTTTTTCCCTAATATTATTTACAAAATTAATTTTAACTTAAGAAAATTTTT
>NZ_JBALOP010000053.1:9693-12711 GCF_036962685.1 Bacillus sp. JJ1566
AAATAGTTGTTATGAGAAAATAAGAACAATCCATAATAAGCATAAAGGTGAGAGATGTTTTATTGTCGCCACAGGACCAAGTCTAACGATGGATGATTTGGAAAAATTAAAAGGAGAAATTTCCTTTAGCATGAACTCAATATGTTTAGCTTTCGATGATACAGAATGGAGGCCAACATATTATGGTATTCAGTTCGATATCTTATACAAAGAACTTAAAGAACATATTGAAAAGCTAAATGTTGAGGGTATATTCGTAGCCGATATTATTTCAAATGACATAGACATTAAAGATAATTTTTATATTTATCCTCTAAATTTGCTTAACCATCAAAGGCGACATAAAAAATACAATTCAAAATTTAGCGCTGATGCATTTGCGGAAGTATACGATGGGTATTCAATCACATATTCATTAATCCAAATAGCGGTATATATGGGGTTTAAAGAAATTTATCTTCTTGGTGTAGATAATAATTACTCAACTAATATGCACCATCATTTTAAAGATTATGGTTTTGTGGATCCAAAATACTTACAAGCTGGCAATAAAATGTTTAGTGCATACAAAGAAGCAAAGAAATATGCGGATAAACATAATATAAAGATTTATAATGCCACCAGAGGAGGAATGCTTGATTTATTTGAAAGAGTTGATCTAGATGCAATATTATATGATGTTGAAAACAATAAAGAGGGGCTTAAAAAGAGAACGGTTTAGTGCTAACCAATTTTGGGATTTTATTTAGGGTACCATTTTGTAAAAAACGTTAGTAATAGACAAATTAGAATGTTATAATTCTTTATAAAGAACAAATAGAGTTACAACGTTTAAGTATAAATACATATCATAAAGGTATGTTATTTTTATATACAGGTGTTCTTTATAATGTACGAATTATATAAAATAAAACGTTAAAGTTGATTTTAAATAAAATTATTAGATAAACATTCAGGCTTTTCCAAGACGTTCTATATAAATAAAAATGATTTTAAAGAGGATGAGTTATTTATGAAAATTGTAGGCGTTGTACCAGCAAGATATAATTCCTCAAGATTCAAGGGTAAACCTTTGGCAGACATTTGCGGGAAACCAATGGTTTGGTGGGTTCACAAACGACTTAGTATGGTAAATGGAATATCTGATGTCTATGTAGCAACAGATGATGTTCGTATAAAAACTGTTTGCGAAAATTTTGGAATAAATACGGTAATGACTTCCGATAGCCACAAAACGCATTTAGATAGACTATATGAGGTTTCCACTATGGTAGACGCGGACTTCTATATCAATGTTAATGGAGATGAGCCGCTTATAGAAGCAGAGGCAATAACAAAAATATTGCCAAAAGAAATTGATCCTAGCTTAATTTATATATCTAACCTAATGACAGAATTAAAAAATCCTTTAGAAGCAGTTGATTCTTCAAAAATTAAAATAGCAACAGATATTCATGGTTATGGTTTGTACATGGCTAGAAGTCCAATCCCGTATCCAAAGGGGACTTATAATTTTATCTTTAAAAAATTTGTAGGTGTCCAATGTTTCACAAAAAGTGCATTAGAATTTTGCTTTAATGCAAAAAGGGGCCCTATCGAGGAAGCAGAAGATATTGATGAATTTCGCTTCTTGGAAAATGGTCAGAAAATAAGGTTTATCGAAGCAGACGTTACAACGTTATCGGTAGACACCCCAAAAGATTTAGAGAAGGTAAGAAATATTATAGCGGGTCAAACTGAAAGAGTGGTGTAATGGTGAATAATAGTAGGATTCTTGATTGTACTTTACGTGATGGTGGTTATATCAACAATTGGAAATTTGGTGCGCGAACGATTAGGAGAGTTATTGAAAAATTGTCTCAATCAAATATTGATATCATTGAATGCGGATTTTTAAGAGATCAAGAATTTGATAATAATGTTTCTATTTTCAACAAAGTTGAGAAGATAAAAGAACTTATTAGTCCTAAAAATTATAATATAACGTATGTCGCCATGATTGATGTCCCATATATTCCTATAGAAAAAATTAAAGACTGCGATGGGACTTCAATCGATGGAATACGATTAACTTTTCATGAGAATGAAATCGAAGATGCTATGTCATATGCAAAGCTATTAATGGATAAAGGTTATAAAGTATTTATTCAACCAGTCGGAACTACAAGTTATTCTGACAATAAACTTTTAAACCTAATTTTAAGGGTAAATGAACTTAAGCCATATGCTTTTTATTTAGTAGATACACTTGGGATTATGTATAAAAACGATCTATTAAGAATGTATCATTTAATTGACCATAATCTTGATGACTCCATAAGTATTGGCTTTCATTCTCACAATAACTTGCAGTTATCATTTTCAAATGCTCAGGAACTTTTGATGCTCCACACGAAGAGACATATTATCATTGACTCCTCCGTTTTTGGAATGGGAAGAGGTGCCGGCAACCTGTGTACTGAGCTAATAACTCAATATATTAATGAAAATATTGAGGAAAAATACAATGTCCTACCTTTACTGGAAATTGTAGATGAGGATCTAACTAAGTTTTCTACAGATGCCCGATGGGGCTATTCGATTCCTTATTACATTGCTGCTGTAAATAACTGTCATCCGAACTATGCTGCTTATCTAATGAATAAACAAACTATTTCTGTAAAGGCGATCAATACTATATTAAAGCAGATTCCTTTGAAAATTAGAGAATTATTTAATCAACAATTTATAGAGAATTTATATATCAAATTTCAAATGCACTTAATAGATGATACTATCGGCCTTGAAGCAATAAAAAGCATAATAGCTAGTAGAAAAGTCCTGATAATTGCTCCTGGCAAATCTATTGAAATACAAAAAAATAAAATTAATGCTTTTATTAGAGATTATAACCCTTTTATTTTTAGTGTTAATTTTATACCAGATGATTTTAGTATAAACAGTGTGTTTATAAGCAATATTAAAAGATTCGATAGCTTATCGGATAAAATAACTGATAAATCTAATAGAACATTATTT
>NZ_JBALOP010000054.1:0-59040 GCF_036962685.1 Bacillus sp. JJ1566
GCGGGAGGGTATGCGTTGGATAAAGTTAGGAGATAGCGAACATTCGAAGCACCGAAAGAGGCATCTAACCGGATAAAATCAGGAGAACGCTAACCTACAGAATCCCGAAAGCCACCCTCGTTTAAATAAGCCGATCCAGTCACTTCACCGAAATACCCGCATCCCAAAATAAAAATACAATCTAGAAAATGCCCCAGCCCCATACTCATCCACCCACATCTAGCCTATACTTAATATCAAACACCAAATGAGAAGGGGGTTTAAACATGCAAAAAAGATTAAAAGATTATGGAATTCAAATCGGTACCATACCGACAGGTCCTTTCAATAAAATCACAGATGTAAAGGGAGTGAGAGTCGGTCACTCCACGATATCAAACGGAGAGATTCAAACTGGTGTGACAGCAATCATCCCACATGAGGATAATATTTTTAACAATAAAGTAGTTGCAGCCTCATATGCTATGAATGGGTTCGGTAAAACGATGGGGACCCTTCAAATCGATGAACTTGGGACGATCGAAACACCTATTCTCCTAACAAATACACTAAGTGTGGGGGTGGTTGCAAATCATCTTATCGGCTATAGCTTAGAGCAAAATAAAGAAATTGGCGACACTACTGGAACTGTAAATCCTGTTATTGGTGAATGTAATGATATGTTTTTAAATAATATCCGGAAACAGTCCATTACGGGAAATCATGTCCAAGAAGCCCTAGAAACAGCAACCACTAATTTTGAAGAGGGAAGTATCGGGGCAGGTACAGGAATGAAATGTTTTGGTTTAAAAGGAGGAATTGGTTCGTCATCGAGGATCCTCACATACCCATATGGTACTTATACTTTAGGGGTATTGGTGCTCTCGAACTTTGGAGAAATCGATCAGTTTCGTTTAAATGGAATTCAGGTGGGGCCGGTGATCAAATCCAAACTTCTTGAAACAAATCTAGATGGTGACAAAGGCTCCATAATGATTATTATTGCAACCGATTTGCCCGTGTCATCACGCCAATTAAAGCGAATCATCAAACGTGCTTCAGTCGGACTAAGCAGAACTGGATCTTTTATAGGAAATGGGAGTGGTGATATTTTCATTGGCTTTTCAACAGCAAATAAAATCAGTCATGAAAATAACAACACACTACAGACATTTAAAGCAGTCCATGAAGATGACCTTGATCAAGCGTTTTTAGCAACAGCCGATGCAACAGAGGAAGCCATTCTACAGTCATTACTAATGGCTAAATCAACTACAGGTCGTAATGGAAATACACTTTATTCTTTAGCGGATTATATGGATGAGATACTTTCAAAATGAGGAGGAATCGTCATGACTAAACCGATTATTGGTGTTACCTCACATGTTGAGTTAGATTCTAAACATACTTTGTCGAATGATTATATTCAAGCGGTTATTCAAGCAGGGGGAATTCCGGTTATTTTGCCAATCGGGATTGATGAAGATGTATCACAGCTTGCTAATAAAATAGATGGACTCCTTTTAACAGGAGGAGGGGATATTGACCCAACCCTATTCGGGGAGGAACCGCATCCAAAGCTTGGAACGATTTCCCCTGGAAGAGACCATTTGGAACCAGCTATTATAAAAGAGATGCTCGCCGCAAATAAGCCAATCCTCGCGATTTGTCGAGGTATTCAAATTTTGAATATTGCGCTTGGAGGGGATATGTATCAGGATATTTATTCACAGCATGAGACCCAATTGCTTCAGCATTCTCAAAGAGCAACAAGGCATCATCTTGCCCATTTTGTAAAAGCGAAGGAAGGTAGTTTACTAGCATCAGTTGCCGGGACTACCGAGTTTAAGGTAAACACGTATCATCATCAGGCTGTTCGCCATGTGCCATTTCCACTTGATGTGTCTGGGGTGGCTTCGGATGGAATAATTGAGGCTATTGAAAGTACGGGGCACTCTTTTGTACTGGGAGTTCAATGGCACCCTGAAGGATTGGCGGTTAACGGGGATGATATTTCAAAGCGTATTTTTTCTAGATTTGTAGAGAGTTGTTAAAAAAGGAGTTTAGCGTGGCTAAACTCCTATCTCCAGTACTCCAAATACTCATAATTGTCGGTGGGAACTTTTTTAATCACTTCGTTTGCTTCATTTCGGTAAATCTCAAATTCCCGGTAGACTTCAACCTTATTTCCGTTCACAATTTCCGTATCAACAAACTGCATCTCCAATTCAGGAATGAGTCCCTCTACCGAGTTTTTCTCTTCTGGATTTACAGAGACCTCCTCATCGGAAGGTAGACCAGAAACAGAAATCGCATTTTTGTATTCGAAGACATCATCCGCTTCAATTACACCGGTTACAAATATAATAAAAAGAATCCCAATTGCAGCCAAAAATTTATTCAATGCTACCAAACTCCTTTTTCAAAGTCTACTACTCATCTATATGCATCCTGAAAAAAGATTAGGACAACTAATCCTACATAAGCAAAAGGTAGTTTGGTAAATAAAACGAGGAGCCAGGAGAACCGTCCCCGCGGTCCCTAGCGGATGTTGGCTTTGCGGATTCCGTCAAAGATGTTGATGGCTGCAGAAACGATGAATGAGATGAGTAAAGTTGCAATGAACCATGTTTTAAATTGGTGATCCTGAGTGTCAAATAGGTTTGTCATCTGCTTGATAAAGTTTTGGTTTAAGATATTGGGATTTATGAAGATTACGATGAATACAAGGGTTGAAAAGACTTGAAGGACCGTATTGTAAATAGCCATTCTTTTCGTCCATTGTCCTTTGATAAATTTATATAGGGTCAATCCGATTTCAAAACCAATCACAACTAGAACAATCGGCCAAAATCTAAGCAATAACTCTTGATTTAAAGCGGGAGTTACAAATTCGAGACCATCATTTTCGCCTTTATAGATACCTAGAAGTTGATTGGCATAAAAATATAGGGTTGCCCAGATTGCAGTCCATAATAGAGCACCAAATACTTCACATTTTGAAATCGCCTTTTTCTTTGGGATATAGGTGATATTTTTTAAATCATCCGGAGTCCATTTTTTTAGGCCGGTGGTTAGTCGCTGATCATCTTTTCCTTTATCCATTCTTTCAATAATGGCGAACACTAGTGTAAACCAAAAGAATGTTTGCATCGAAACGTCAATCATTCTCCAAATCCCCAAACCAATTAAGTCCAACACCACATTAATGACGGCTTCTTCCCCTTGATACCCGATAAAAAATTCGGCAACCACGGAGATGAGTGCAACTACAGCGGCAATCGGTACAATCATTTTGAGTAAGCTTACATACACGTCAAAATAACGTGGACCAATAAGGTGCATGGGTCGGTCGCGATAATTATTAGCTAATTTTACAGGACTTCCTAATTTCTCTAGTACAGTTTTTACATCTTCTTCGTTGTAATCATCAGGCAACATATCCTCAATGGTCGACCGTAGTTCAAGTGCGATATCTTCACGCATTTTTTCAGGAAGTCGTCTCGTAACCTCCTTAATGTAGATGTCAAACAGATTCATAATCTTCCTCTCCCTCTAAAAGTCTGTATAGCTCTTTTGAATTTTGAATCCATTCCTTTTTTAGCTGTAGAAAGATCTCGAGCCCGTATTCACTTAATACATAGTACTTACGGGGTCTGCTTTCAGTTGTATCCCAGCTGCTTGTCACCAATTCTTGTTTTTCCAGTCGTCGAAGCAAGGGATATAAGGTGCTTTGGTCAATTGAAATTCCAGAACCCTCTAATAATTGAACAAGAGAATAACCATATTGTGGGGTTCGTAATTGACTTAAAACTGCTAGTGTCAACGTTCCTCTTCTAAGCTCTGTCATTAATGAGTTTAATAAGTTACTCATTCACCCACCTCATTTTTAATTACTATATGTCATACAGTATTTAGTCTATACTATGTGTCGTACACTATTGTTGTTCCGAAAGCAATGACCCATTTTAAAATAATGACAGAATTTTTTCGTATGGTATAATAAAGACAATTAAATATGAGTAGGGGAGCTCACACATGTGGGCTGAGAGTAAGCGAAATGTAGCTTAGACCCTTTAACCTGATTTGGATAATGCCAACGTAGGGAATTTGTGTAAGTATGTGCGTTCATGCGGTATATCTATTTTAGGTATACCGCATTTTTATTTTGGATAGGAGGATGAAGGATGTTTGAAAAGATTTTAGCTAATGTTAAGGAAAAAACACCGCTTGTACATAATATTACAAACTATGTGACGGTGAATGACGTTGCAAATATTGTTCTTGCTTGTGGGGGTTCACCAATTATGGCGGATGATCCTAAGGAAGTGGCAGATATTACAAGCATTTGTAACGCTCTTGTCATCAATATTGGAACATTAAACGAGCGTACGATTGAATCCATGATTTTAGCAGGAAAAGCTGCAAATAAAATAGGGAACCCGGTTATTTTAGACCCAGTTGGGGCGGGGGCATCAAGCTTACGAACCAATACGGTTTATCTCCTTTTAAAAGAAGTTGAGTTTGCTGTTATCAGAGGAAATTTATCAGAAATAAAGACCGTACATGCTGGCAGTGGAAATACAAAAGGTGTCGATGCAGCAGCAGAAGATGTCATCAACGAAGGAAATATCGCTGAAATGGTTCAATTTGCAAAAGAGGTAAGCAATCAGACAGGTGCCGTTATTGCTATCACGGGCGCGATTGATATCGTTGCAAATCAGGATGAAGCTTTTATAATCCGCAATGGCCACCCAATGATGTCAAAAATTACTGGAACCGGGTGCATGCTTTCAGCAGTTGTAGCTGCTTATTGTGGGGCAAACCCTCAGGACATGTTAAAAGGCACGGCCGCTGCGGTTAGTGCGATGGGGTTATGCGGTGAATTGGCATATCAAAAAGTAGAAAAATTAAATGAAGGAACGTCATCACTGCGCACGTATTTGATTGATGCGATGAGCAACTTAGACTTTATACAACTACAAGGTGGGATGAACATTGAAAATCGATAAAAATGCAATGCTTTTATACGCAGTAACCGATCGTGCTTGGACAGGCAATCAGACATTAGTTGAACAAGTAGAAGCTGCACTAAAGGGTGGAATTACGTTCCTACAGCTTAGAGAAAAAAATCTTGGATATGATGAATTTTTACAGGAAGCCATTGAACTTAAGATGCTAACCGCGTTCTATGATGTTCCATTTGTAATTAACGACAATGTCGAGATCGCACTAGCGTGTGATGCAGATGGCGTGCATGTTGGGCAAGAGGATATGTCGGTTGAAAAGGTCCGCGAATTGATTGGAACAGATAAAATTCTTGGTGTGTCTGCACAAAATGTGGAACAGGCTATTGCCGCTGAAAAAGCTGGAGCCGATTATCTTGGGATTGGTTCTGTTTTTCCAACAAGCACAAAGTCGGATGCAAAACCGATGGCATTTGAAACTGTTCAAGAAATATGTAAAAGCGTATCAATTCCAATTGTTGCAATTGGCGGAATTACAAAAGGGAATATTTTAGAGTTAGCGGGTAGCGGGGTGGACGGAGTAGCCGTTGTATCGGCAATCTTTGCGCAGTCAACTATCACCGCTGCAACCGCAGAATTAAAAGAACTTGCAACTGAAATGGTAAGGAGTGACAGAACATGAAAAAGGTACTGACAATTGCTGGCTCTGATTGCAGTGGGGGAGCGGGGATTCAAGCGGATATTAAAACAATTACCGCCCATAAAATGTATGCAATGAGTGCAATCACGGCTCTCACTGCTCAAAACACAACAGGTGTTTACGGGGTGCTTGATTCTACACCGGAATTTGTTGGCCAGCAGCTTGATTGCATCATGACTGATATTTTTCCTGATAGTGTAAAAATTGGGATGGTGTCCTCACCTGAAATTATTCATAAAATCGTAGAGAAGCTTGAAGAATATCAACCTCAAAATATTGTCGTGGATCCAGTCATGATTTCGACAAGTGGAAGTAGACTATTAAGTGAATCAGCGATGGATGCCCTAATTACTAAATTATTTCCACTGGCAACTGTGATTACACCAAATCTACATGAGGCTGAGGCGCTTTGTGGAATGGAGATTCACACAAAGGAAAACATGCAAGTGGCGGCCGGGAAATTGTCCGAAATGTATAAGGGTGCTATTTTAATCAAAGGGGGTCATCTTGAGGATACAGCGGATGATCTCTTATATAGCGATGGGGAATTTACATGGTTCCCGGGAGCACGTATTGATAATCCGAATACCCATGGCACAGGCTGCACACTTTCATCAGCCATTGCCTGTAATTTAGCTGAAGGGTTGGATATAAAATCAAGTATTCAAGAGGCCAAACGCTATATTACGGGAGCGCTAGAAGCGGGACTTGACCTAGGAAAGGGAAGCGGGCCGTTGAATCATTGTTATGCTTTATAAAGCGCAATTCTGACGGGCTAAAACGCAATTCTGCAAAATAAAGCGCAATTCCACCAGATTAAAACGCAATTCCATCACACACACCGCAATTTTGGTGTGCAATAAAGCTAAAACGCAATTCAATGACAAATGGGGCAGTGGATTTCAAGAGAAATTCACTGCTTTCTTTTTAAATGGTTCGCTTCTGAAATGATCGATTCGATTAGGGTATTGACGCTCTGATTTTTCGATAACCTTGGACTTTGTCCAGACCAAAGGGACATGAAGTTCTTGTTGTTTTGTGAACCTGAAGCTTTTCGGATATCCTGAGTAAGCGAATTTTGAATCGGAAAATCCGGTAAATCTTTTTCGTATTCCTGCATGTTTAAAATAAAGGGGTTAGCAAGTCCTCGTGCCCACTTCCCAGAAAATGAACGGGTTAAAACCGTTTCGTCTTCTGATGCATTAAGGATCGCATCTTTATGTATTTGATGTGCTCCACTCTCCATACAGGTTAAAAATGCAGTGCCCATTTGAACAGCCTGTGCTCCTAAGCAAATGGAAGCCATTAATCCTCTACCATCCATAATTCCACCAGCAGCAATTACGGGAATACTTACATTGTCAGCAACCTGTGGGATAAGTGACATTAACCCGACTAAGTTTTCCTGTTCTCCGTTGATAAAGCTCCCACGATGTCCACCAGCTTCACTACCTTGAACGACAACCATATCCATTCCTGCTTTTTCAACTTCAATAGCTTCTTTAACTGTTGTTGCAGTTCCCATTAAAATAATAGAATGTTGTTTTAATTCCGCGACAACGTTTTTAGAAGGAAGCCCAAATGTAAAAGAACAAATCGGGACCTTTTCTTCAATGACAACTTTGATTTGTTCAACATAATTTTCAAGTGCCTGATGAAAAGAAGGGATTTCAACATGATTGCTGGGAGGTAAATTCAGTTTTTCTCGAATCGGGTTAAGCAATTGATTAGCTGACGTAACTTCAACTTCTTTTGCCTCAAATTCAACTGGAACAAATAGATTAATTCCAAAAGAACCTGTTGTTAATTGCCTGATTTCCTTAATTTGTTCTCCTAATTGGGTAGGCGTCATATAGCCTGCACCAATCATTCCTAAACCACCGGAATTTGAAACAGCAGCAACCAATTCTGAAGTTGTAACACCTCCAGCCATTGGAGCTTGGATAATTGGATATTCAATTTTTAAAAACGTTGTTACTTCATTCTGAAACAAGACTATCACCTCCTGATAGATATGAAAAAAGTGGAGGAATCCCTCCACTTTAATCCTAAAGTTTTGTAGCCTTTAACACAACTGCTTCCCCTTGGAAGGATTTGATTTTATTATTCTCGATTTTAATCCGAAACTTTTGGTTGATTTTATCGGAAGCGTTAAGCATGTACTCGTTTAGTTCAGCCTTCTCTTGCTCTGACAAATGCATGCGGTTACACCAGCTCTCAAATTCAAACGTTTTTTCAAAACGATAGAGTTCTTGGATTTCGAAGCCTTCATTTTCTAGCATTTGGAGCCACTCCGTCTTTTTCCATGCACGGAAATGACTGTAGTCTCGCTTTTTTTCGACTGTATTATAAAAAACATCAAATTCATTGTTTTCAGGTGCAACATTATCATCTAAAAGGAACTGTCCGCCTTTTTTTAAGACACGTGATACTTCACTTACAAAGCTATTAATGTTAGGAAAATGGTGCGGTGCAATCCGACAAGTTACAATATCGAATGATTCATCTAAAAATGGTAGTTTTTCAGCATCACCTTCAACAAAATCAACATTTTCGTGGCCATTTCCTTTAATGAACTTTTCTGCAACAGCTAACATTTCAGGTGTTAAATCGAAAGCTGTAACCTTCCTTACTATAGGAGCAAGGGCATTCGCAGTATGTCCACCACCTGTTGCAATGTCAAGAGCTAGTTCCGTGCCATTGGCATCAGCCATTGCAACTAATGTTTGTAAATCTCCACCTTTTCGATGACCTTCGCTTGTTACATACGATGCAGCACTACGACCAAATTGTTTTTTAACATCATTTTTAATGTTCATCCTCTAACCCCCATTATGCTTGATACTTTTAATCTTATAGTAAATTTTTACATTAGGAAATGTTAAAAAGATTATGAAATGAGATAAGAAAAGGTTATGGACCTCTGAAATAAGAATATTTTTTTGTTTCCTTAATAAATTTAAATGAATACTTCTGAGGGGGTCAGCATGTGGCTGAAGGAAAAAAGATTTTTGTTGGGAATTACAAAGGAGGAGTCGGCAAGACTACGAGTATTTATCAGATTGCACTTCACCTAGCAGAAGCAAAAAAGAAAGTGCTCTTAATTGATTTAGATCCACAGTGTTCGCTGAGCGAAATTTGTCTAACCAGAATTGATAGAAACCTTGCACAGCTTGAATTCAATGAAAGTCTAAATTTTGTCTATGATTTATGGGAGCAATGTAAAGAATACCCATATTTAAAATATTTAATTGATACTTCAAGTTTGATAAAACAAACCTCAGAACAAATCCACTTCATTCCATCTAATCTTTTTCATACAAATGGTGGCCTCGACGAAATTGCTTCAAGATTAAGAGATGATTTCGAAGACCTGGCCGTGCTTCAGCAATTTTTCCAGAGTACGGGGCTCGAATGTCAATATGATTATATATTATTTGATTGTCCACCAAGTAATAATGTGATAACCCAAGGCGCATTTCTTCTCTCAGATTACTATGTGATTCCGTCGATTATTCAAACAATGAGTGTTCGCGGGGTAGTCCATTACACTAAATCGGTTGAAAAGATTTATAACATTTATTGTGTTGAACATAGAAAAGCACAGCTTGCTAGATTATTATTTGGCCCAAAACCAAAATTTATTGGAATTTTTGAAACGCTTAAAAAAGCCAATGTCAACAATGTTCAAGCGATTCAAAGTTTGAGATCAGACTTAGAAAGCGCAGGAATACAATCGATTTTATCAGATTTGGAAGAAGGTAATTATTTTTTCAAAACGGTGATCCAACACTATGAAGCGATTGCGCGTGATACAGCAGATGGCAAAAAACGTTCGGAATATGCAGAATTAACGGATGAAATTCTCTTTTGTATTGAACCTAATATTTTTAATAGTCTCTTATAAGTGGAGGACAAAAGAAATGAGTATATTAACCTATCAAAAGGTCGCAGTTCATTTAGAAAAATTGAAAACAATCTATGAAACACTTCAACTTCCGAAAAAAGAAATAATGGAAATTGAGAAAACAATTGAGATTTTTCATCGTTACGGTGATGTCTTGGTTGAGGAAACAGGAACAACAGCTAATACAGAAAAACAGTCCAACAAAAAACCAAAACCAACGTTTTCCGAAATTGTTGTTTCGTTATTTCAAGAAAACTACGACGGGTTGGTAGGAACGAAACTAAATTATGCTGAGTTTAGAACAGTGGATAAGATTATCGCCTATATTGATGATACCTCTAGAACAAAAGTCATGAAGGATGCTTCTGCAATAGATTTAAAGCTTCTGTATTGCCTACTTACCAAGGATAAACATGAATTAAAAGGAACAAAAAATGAAGTTTACGAGGCGATTAGAAGGGATATTCGCGCTAAAAAGCGTGGAAAGGCATTTTTAGAATTTGCATAATAGGAGCCCCACATTTCAAGCGTGGGGCTCATTAATGGAATGGGCGGAAGGAAATTGGAAGGTGAATTCGGTTCCTTCTCCAACTGTACTTGTAACACGAATCGTGCCCTTCATTGCTTTTACAATACTGTAGACGACCATCATGCCAAGACCGGTACCTTTTGATCCTTTTGTGGAGTAATAAGGCTCACCCAGCCGTTCAATCTGTTCTTTTGTCATCCCCAGTCCTGTGTCTCTTATAACAATTGATACATTTGAGCGGTCATAGCTGGTTTCGACTAATAGTTGACCACCACCTGGCATGGCCTCAATTGCATTTTTCATGACATTAATAAAGCATTGGTGGAACTTCTGACGATCTCCTTCCGTTGAACCAATTAACGCAAAATTCGTAATGATTTCCACGGAGTGCTGATTTGCAGTTGGCCTTAGAATGGAAATAACCTGTTGCAATTCGCGCTTGACTTGAATGGTTTCAATAGATTCTAATGCCGGTTTTGAAAAAGTCAAATAATCTTGAATGACCCTTTCAGCAGATCCTAGTTCTTCTTTAATAATGAATAGGTACTCCTTTTGTTTATGGCGGGGGAGGCTATTAGACATTAACAATTGTACAAATCCCATCGCTGCCGTTAAAGGGTTTCTAATTTCATGGGAAATCGCTGCTCCCAATTGTTCGACCGCATGAAGTTTTTCAGATTTTACAATTGTTTGACGCATTTGGATATTATTGCGGAAAAATTCCGTTAGATAGGATATTATACCTACTCCCATTGGTGGAATGACTAAATATGCAAACCAAGCATCGAAAATATGTATGGGTGGTTTTGAAATTGTCTGTACCCCCGCAGTTAAGGAAGATAAAATAATCGTCATTAGTACCGATATGCATACGCGTTTCATTGAATTCTGTTTCCAAAACCAAGGATATAGCTTCCACAAAATAATAGATAATGGAAGGTAAAGGACGATTGTTGTGTAAAATCCAAAGTTTATACCGTAGAAACCTCTTATTACAATGACAGTTAAGCATAATGCCGGACCAAGCCCAAGATAAAGACCTCCAATTAAAACAGGAATTATGCGAAGGCCAAAAAATTGAGTAGGGGTGGGTTGATAGGAAAATTTAAAGCATACCAATAGAAGCACAACGAACCCTATGTACGCTTCCCATTTTGAAAGGGTAAGATTTCTTTTTCGTTCAAACCATATTAAACCGATAAATGTAAGAATGATTAATAACGAAAGGTTAAATAACATGTGCTTTGTAATTTCCATAATTCACCTTCGACAAATAGTAATAAAGTTTTAAAATATACCAAATAGTTCGACAATATATGATTCTATTATAATACAGATTTAATTATTTTGTGTATAATAAGTGAAAATTTTGGAACAAACTGAAAAACTCTGAAAATAGATCGGTTCTTATTACCTATTTTTGCGTGTAATCATCCTTTTTTGACAACAGATAAAAACGCTACTATAAGAAAGAAAAAAAACTGCCCAGATCTGAGCAGTTTTGATTTACACCAATTGATGTTCTTTTACATAGCGGTTATGAGGATGGTCTTTGCATTCTTGGCTACAGGATCTATAATGCTTGTGCTCACATTCCTCACAAAGAAGCAAATGCTTGTTGCACTCTGGGTTTCCGCACTTCACATAACGTTCCTCAGGTTTTCCACAGTGATAACATTTCCCAACTACTGTTTCCTCACCCGTTCTGTTAACCGGTACCGAAATTCGTTCATCAAATACATAGCACTTTCCATCCCATAAAGCACCTTTCGCCTCTGGGTCATATCCGTAAGTAATGATGCCGCCTTCAAGCTGAGAAACATCCTTAAAGCCTTCTTTCACAAGGAATCCAGAGAATTTTTCACAACGAATGCCGCCTGTACAGTACGTTAATATCTTCTTATCCTTGTACTCACTTAAGTTTTCCTCCACCCATTTTGGCAGCTCACGGAAGGTTTCGATGTCTGGTCGAATCGCACCTTTAAAATGGCCAAGATCATACTCATACGTATTACGGGCATCAAGAATAATGACATCTTCCTGTTGCATTGTTTCAAGGAATTCCTTTGGAGGAAGATGCCTTCCAGTGATTTTATTTGGATTTAAATCGTCTTCAAGACTTAAATTGACAATCTCTGGCTTTACCTTAATTTTTAATTTTTTAAAAGCATGTCCTTCGCTTTTTTCAATTTTAAATACCATGTTTGAAAAACGAGAATCGCTACGCATGTGCTCCATGTATTTTTCGGTTTGCTCCACAGTACCTGAAACTGTACCGTTGATTCCTTCAGCTGCAACTAGGATTCTACCTTTTAATCCAAGATTAGAGCATAATTCAAAATGGGCATCTCGAAAGTCCTGTGGGTCATCGATTTCGATGTATTTGTAATAAAGTAAAACTTGATAATCCAATTTTTTCACCTGTTTCATCTAATGCATTTTCTTTTAGTATAATATCAAAAATTAAGGGTTATGTTAAAGTACTTTTTATTTCCTTATAGCAACGTTGGGTATTTAACACAAGTTGTTTTTTTAACTCTTGCTCATCTATTCCACGCAAAGTGGAAAGGTGACTCAATATACTGTGTAAAAATAATGGAGTAGTTGGTTGATTTTTAAATTCTTCCTCAAATGGCCACGGACCATCGGTTTCGATTAAAAGCTGGGAAAGTGGTACTTGTTTCACTAGCTTTTGATCCCGGATTCGGTAGCAAACTTCAGGTGTAACTGAAATATAATAGCCGGCCCCAATAATATTATTAACTACATCCAGAGGAGCCTTTAGCCAATGGAAATGTGCAGCAGTCATTTGTTTTTTCTGCATCAGGTCAAAAACTATTTTTGCTTTATCATGGATGGCATGCAGCGCAACAGGCAATAGTTGTTTTTTAGCTACTTCAAAGCAACGAGTTAAAAAATCACAATAGTGTTCCAATGTAAATGGAAGCTTTTCAAGATTGTAATGAGGTAGACCAATTTCACCAATCGCCACAATCTTTTCTCTTTCAACCTGTACTAATTGTTCCCATTCTAAAAAGTCCTTTTCAATTGGTAGCGGTTGTTCAGGATGAAATCCAACAGCAGCATGGACAAAGTTAGGAAATTTTTCTTGAAGTCCTAGTGTCCGGTAGGAGGAGGGGAGATCATTAGAAACTGCAATAACACCCTTAACTCCTGCTTCCTGCCATATTTCGATTTGTGCCGGAAGCTTTTTATCATCATATTGCTCAAGATGAATATGGGCGTCAAGCATGGTTTTCACCGTTTAAAGCCCTAATCTTTTGATAGGTCTCATGGCTAAATTCCTTATAAGGCGAGTCAGGTAGATGGTCAAACATATCAACTGCTTTTTTCGCTGCCAACAATGCCTCGTCTATTTTTCCAAGCTCAACTAGGCAAAGGGCTATATGCGTGTCTTTCAAATAAAATTGTGACAAATCAAAGGGATGACGGTGATAATCAGGGACCTCAACTTGTTCTAAATAATCGATTGCTTCCTGATATTGTCCAAGTCCACGTAATGCTTTTCCTTTTTCCAAATAAAACCATTCCTTAAATTGTTGTTGATGAAATTCTGGATTAGCTAAAAACTGATCTATGATTTCAAGAGCTGCACCGTATTCATGCTTCACAGAATTAAGCGATTCAATATAGAAAAGCTGTGACGTAATCTTAGACATTTTATCATCAGAAAACGCAGCGTACTGTTTTAATTTACTTAAATAGTGTTCATGTAATTCCTGATCATTAGCCATCATTGTATAAGCAGCAGCAAGCCTGTATAAATCATCAATTAAATAAAAAATTTTATTTTTTTGTGAAAAGGAAATCGCTTCATCCATAACACGCTTAGCGGATTTACTATCTCCTACTGCAAAATATAAAATCGCTTCTTGATAATCAAGGTCTAAACGTGAAACGGGATCGAGAAAAACATGATTTTTCTCAATTTCCTTACGTTCGTGGAGGATTGTAGCAAGAGCTTCCTCATAATGATAGTCCAAAAAATGAACAAGTCCTCGAAAGACGGCGATGCTCGTCCTTTTGGTTGTGACATTCATTTGGTCGTATAGGTTTGCGGCCTGCTCAAGTTGTTGTGCCCAATCACCTTGTTTTTCCCAATAAAGACTGTATCCGTATAATTCTAACAGCCTGGCAGCCACATATCCCTGATTTAATTGAGGAACATAAGACTCAATTAATGAAATAAGCTGTTTATATTTATCAGGAACTTCTTCCGCACTAACAACGAATATTTTTTCCGCTTGATCCAATACGTCCTGTAATTCATCATAATTTACTTCATTTAAAAGCTGTGACAGCTCAATCTCAAGTCTTTCTGCAATATAGGTTAAGCTCTCCATCGATGGATTAGCTTTATTATTTTCGATAAGGCTCAGCATGCCCTTTGTTAGTTTTGTACCTGCAAGCTCTTCTAGCGTTAATTTCTTTTGTTTGCGTAATTTTCGGATGCGTTCACCAAGCATGAGAAATAGGCACTCTCCCTATTTTTAGTATTTTGTTTAATTATATTAAACTTTTTGTTGAAAAGAAAGTATAATGATGATATGATTTGTTTAATCAAATTAAACTTTTCCGTTATTGGAGGAATTAGCATGAATGAACAACAAAAGCTTAAAAGAGCAACGTATCATTTATTTACATTCACAATCAGTAAAATCATTTCCTCATTTGGCGCACAAGTATACGCATTTGCAATCAGCTTTTATATACTGCAACTAACAGGATCGGCGACAAGCTTCGCTACAAATCTGATTTGTAATCTATTGCCGAGAGCCCTTGTCGCACCGCTTGCTGGATATGCGGCTGACAAATATTCTCGGAAAAAAATCGTCATCATCTCGCAACTCGTGACGACGTTAGCGATTGTCGGGCTATTTGTAGTGAGCATGACGTACGGTTTATCACTAATAGCAATTTACACAACAACGGTAGTATTATCCATCTCAACTTCATTTACAGGTGTAACATTTACGTCATCAGTTACCGGCTTGGTTGATGAAGACCGTATTCAACGTGCAACGTCACTTAATCAAATCTCGATGTCATTTGCAGCTATCGGTAGTCCTGCAGTTGGAGGACTTTTATATGGGACTGTATCGATGGAAATCTTTTTAGGAATGTATATCGTAGCTTCTGTAATTGCTGTTATTCTAGAATCAACAATGAACTTCAATCTGTTCTCAAAACGTAAGGCTACAGAAGAACAAGAATCGAAAGAAACGATGTGGCAAAGCATTAAGGAAGGAATCAGCTATTTAAAAACAAAGCAGGTTCTTATGATCATGATTTGGATTTCGTTAATAATTAACTTTTTATTTGGAGCATTTGAAGTTGGTTATTCATTTATTTTAATTGAAAAATTAAAAATGGCTTCACAGCATTTTGGCTTCACACAAGGCGCATTTGCTGTAGGAATGCTACTATTCTCGATTTACTTCTCGATTCGAAAAGAAGTGAAGTTCCCATTCCTTGTATCTAAGCGCGGAATTATTGGTTTAGGTGTAATCATGGGAGCGATGTCTGTTCCATTAATGATCTCGTTGTCTTATTGGTCAGTGTTTGCATTCTACTTTGTAGCCATGTTCACATTTGGTGCTACAATCATTGTTGTTAACACACCTATTCAAGTGATGATGCAAAAAATGATTGATGATGACTTCAAAGGGCGTGTATTCTCGATTTTGGAATCAATGGCTGTTGCTCTAATGCCACTTGGGATGATCATATTCGGATTTTTATATGATGTCCTACCAGGTCAATATATCCTTATTGTTTCAGCTATTGCATTAATAGGAGTAACTCTCGTCCTAGCAAGACCAAGCGTCATGCGAAAAGCACATCCGGAATTAATCGAGAAAAAAACAGTCGTGGAAAAAACAAGTACGGCTATATAACGCTATGGGCCTTTCTCAATGATGGGAAAGGCTTTTGTTGTGAACAAAATATGACAATGTGTCATTTTAAATTGACTTGTGACACTGTGTCATTTAAGATTTAAATAGTGAGGTGACACAACGTCATGTTAAAAGTTGATTCGAAAAATGAACTAAACAAACTGAAACTACGAAAGCTTGTGGAAAAACTACAAAAGCTTGGTGTCAAGGCTTCAATCATCAAGAAACCTGCAACTTTATTCAGGTAGCAAAACTATTTTAATCAGTTAAGAATATAGTTAAATAAGTTTCCAACTCGTTGGTGGTATAACCCCAACTGAATAAAGTTAAGCCTCCGGCGGATGCCACAGATTTTCAATGGAAATTTTTCGAGCAAAAGCTCAAAGACTAAGAACGCCACTTCCTGTGGCAACGTCTTTGTGACCCACATCGTGTGGGCCTAAAAAATCTGGGCGGCAAATATGCCAAGGCGTATTTGTTTCACACTAGAAGTAAGGAGACGAATGATGTCTGTAGGTATTAGAATTGATCAGCTAAAAGATGTGAAGGTGGAGTTACTACGATTTATGATGTCGTATAAGTTTGCACTTGAAGAAATGATGACGAAAATCAACATTTTAAAGCAGGAATTTAAGTATATACATGATTACAACCCAATCGAACACGTTTCATCTCGACTAAAATCACCGGAAAGTATCCTAAATAAAGTCCACCGTAAAGGATATGACTATTCGATTGAGTCCATTAAAGAAAACATCCGTGATATTGCGGGGATTCGTATCACTTGCTCATACATTTCGGATATTTATAAAATCAGTAAAATGCTGCAACAACAAAAGGATGTTACCGTAATTGAATGTAAGGATTATATTGAAAATCCAAAGCCAAATGGTTATCAAAGCTTGCATTTAATTGTGCAAATCCCCATCTTTATGTCCGACCGTGAGAATCATGTTTTCGTTGAAATTCAAATCCGAACCATCGCAATGGATTTCTGGGCAAGCTTGGAGCACAAAATTTACTATAAATACAATAAAGAAATCCCTCAGTATATGAAGGATGAATTAAAAGAAGCCGCCGTAACGGCATCTCAATTAGATAAAAAGATGGAAAAACTTCAACAAGAAATGAACAAACTAAAAGAGTCAGCAAAAGCAGAAGAGCTCTACAAAAATGATGAGCAAATCCTTCTTCCATACGACTTTCTATCGTTGGTCAAATAGCGGAATAGGTAGGGGTGGAAATGCCTAAACTTACTTTTTTTAATTTACCTGAGGATAAAAAACAAACATTAATTGAAGCGGCCAAAAAGGAATTTTCCAGCGTCCCCTTGTCCGAAGCTTCGATTTCAAATATTATCAAATCTGCTGGAATCCCACGTGGTAGCTTTTATCAATATTTTGAGGACAAGGAGGATGCCTTTTTCTTTTTATTAGGTGAGTTTGCAAAGGAAAAGAAGACAGCATTTCTTGCCATGCTCGACAAGTACGAGGGTGATATATTTAAAACATTTCTCGACTTTTTTGAGTTGTTCATAGATGAAGGTGAAAACCTGACATTTTTAAAAAATGCATTGCTTAATATGACCCATAAAATTGAACGTACATTTGATAAAATGACGAGTGAACATGAAATAAACGAAAATTTTAAGGTGCTATGCTCGCAAATGAACATAAGCAATTTAAATGTCTCAGACGAGGTGGAATTATTTCATGCCTTACAAATCATGACATCTGTTATGTTACGCAATCTAATCCACGCATTTGCTCATGATTTGCCTCGTAATACGGCATTGAAAAATTTTATGACGGAAATGAATTTATTGAAAAAAGGATTCGTCCGGTAGGGGTCACTTGTGATCCGCCGGGCTTTTTATTTTTCGAGCTTTTTTTTAATAAAAATGAAGTATAATAGAATGCATTAATATGGACTTCAGATTGGATGGGTGTATGTGCAAAAACATTACTTATATGGGCTTTTGTTATTTGTGATGATGGCGTGGGGGCTAAATATTGTCGCGATCAAAATATTGGTCGAAAATTTTCCTCCGTTTACCATTACCGGCCTACGAATTCTTGCAGCAGGCCTCGTGATTTTTGTCTTTTTGTATATAAAAAAAGACCTTCAAAAAATGAACCTACATGAGTTCGGGTATGTCGCACTTAGTGCTTTAACCGGGATATTTGGCCACCAAGCCCTATTATCCATCGGCTTAGTCAGCACAAGTGCCACTAATGGCGCATCCATACTAGCCTTAATACCACTTGTTACCAATATTTTAGCGGTGCTATTCCTAAAAGCTAAAATGACTATTTTAAAAGTGTGCGGTGTGTTACTTGGAATAATTGGTATTTACTTTATTTTGGTCCTCGGTGGTGGCTCTTTTACGAAGCTTTCAAGCGGGGATTTATATGTGTTTTTATCAGTCATTGCGCAGGGGCTAAGCTTCATTTTTATCCGAAAAGCTTCCTATACATTGAACCCAAAAACAATTACCTGCTACGCATTATTAATGGGGGCGGGATTTTTAGTCATGTTAAGCTTCGCCTTAGAAAGTCAATCTATCAATCAAATCGGAGATGCTCCTTCTTATGTGTGGATCATTTTTATTGCATCAGCCATTATCTCAACTGGAATCGGAAACCTGTGTTATAACTTTGCCATTTCACAGCTTGGTGCAGGTGAGACTGCCATTTTCCTTAATCTCTCGCCATTCTTTTCATTAATAGGGTCGGTGTTGTTTTTAAATGAACCATTTAAATTGATTCAGTTAGTTGGCTTTATTTTGATTGTAATGGGTGTATTATTAGGAACAGAATTATTTGAACGAAAACCACGGATCGATAAGCAAGTGGGGGTGTCAGTTTCAAAATAAATAAGTGTGGGTCAGCCTGTCTAAATAGGGCTGGCCTTTTTTTGCTTAGGGCACTATTATTTTAAGATAGGTCAGAAATAATCGAAGTTAGGGCGCAACCGTTGAAAGATAGGGAACAAATATTTGAAGTAGGGGTACAAATAATGTAAGTTAGGGCACAATTACCCGATACAGAACGAAAAAAGTAAGATAAAATTGAAGAAGAATAGACCAAATTTAAAGGAGTGGCATACATATGGATTTAAAGTTAGATGGAAAAACAGCAGTGGTAGTGGCATCTAGTCAGGGACTCGGAAAGGCAATCGCAACACAGCTAGTAAAAGAAGGCGCGAATGTCATGCTTGCAAGCCGCAGTGAAGAAAAATTAAAAGAAGTACAAGCTGAACTTTCCGCATTCAACAAAGGTAGAGTCTCATACCTTCAAACAGATATTACTAATAAAGAAGATATCGAGGCTCTAATAAACCATACAGTTGAAACGTTCGGAACAATTGATATTCTTGTCAACAACGCAGGAGGTCCCCCAGCGGGAACTTTTGATCAGTTAGATGATGAGGCTTGGCAGGGAGCGTTTGAATTAAATCTATTAAGCTATATTCGAATGATACGAGGAGCACTACCGCATATGAAAAAAAATGGTGGAAAAATCATCAATATTGCATCTTCCTCCATTAAAATGCCTCTTCCAGGGTTAATTCTTTCTAATACTTTTCGCCTAGGGATTGTCGGTTTAGCAAAAACATTAGCCGAAGAATTAGCACCGCATAATATCCTTATTAATACAGTTGCACCTGGACGAATTGCAACAGACCGTGTGACTCATTTGGATAGTGTCAATGCAGAAAAACTTGGGAAGCCGATAGAAGAAGTTGAAGAAATGTTCAAAGAAACAATTCCGTTAAAACGCTATGGCACACCTGAAGAATTTGCAAATTTCGTTACATTTTTAGTGTCGGATGCGAATAGCTATATGACTGGGCAAGCCTATCTGGTTGACGGCGGTATGGTGAAAGCAATCTAAAAAATGAAGCCTGTTTCCCAATAAAAAGGGGAACAGGCTTTTTTATTTTTTTACATATGGTTGGTAAGACGCAAAAAATGAAAAATTGACGCAAATCCGTTTCGGACGATGCAAAAAACCGAATAACGACGCAAATCTGTTTCGCAACGACGCAAAAAACTAAATATCGCCGCAAATCCAGTTCGTACAGGATTCATATCACCATGACAAAAGTCATAGTTCAAATAGAGGGATGGTTTTGCTTGAATTTTGTCGAATTGGTCGATAAGTATGAATTATACAAATAATTAGAAAGTTGGATTTACTATATTCTTCTGCGATGCTATGCTATTCCCATTAAAGTATACTAATATATTTTGTTTGCAATCTACTTCTATACTTTAATTTGAAAGGGGTTACATTAATTAAAAAAAGGGGGATAGTTGTCGAATACGATTAATGATCATTTAGAAAGAGAAAGGGAGAGTATGATGGCGAAATCGTCCAAATGGAGAAAGATCACGATTGTATTACTAGCTGCATTATTTTTCATTCCACTTGTCATTCCACAGGTGAGTGCGAAAGGGGATGAAACTGTAAAGAAGGATGAAATCCTTAAGGAAGTAGAAGCGAGAGCAAAAGAAGTTTTAACAGTAGATGGCAAAGAATTTAAGGATTTAAATTCAAATGGGCAACTAGATACATATGAAGACTGGAGACTACCAGTAGAAGATAGAGTAGAAGATTTACTAGGTCAAATGACGCTAGAAGAAAAAGCAGGGTTAATGCTAATTTCCTCTCAGTTTATGCAAGGCGGTGGCTTTGGGCCGGTTAAATGCCCTGCTGAAGAAGGTACCCTCCTTTGTGAAACAGATACATGGAGTGAAACAAATATGTGGGCACAGCCTGGTGACCCGAATTATTATTTCGATGAACCAGTATTAGATGCGTCTGGAGCGACAAAAGGAATTCTTGAACGAAACCTGCGCTATTTCATCATTCGCGATAATCCAAAGGCTAATGTATTAGCAGAATGGACGAATGAACTACAGGAAGTAGCTGAAAGCTCAAGATTAGGAATTCCGGTTGTGATGACGTCTAATCCACGTAACCATATAAACAATAACTTGGCATTTGGGTTTGCAGAAGCAAGTGGAGTATTTTCTGTATGGCCGGGTGAACTTGGTTTAGCAGCTACAAGAGACGCTGAGTTGGTTAAGCAATTCGGTCAAATTGCTGCAAAAGAGTGGAGAGCTTCAGGAATCCAGAAGGGTTATATGTATATGGCGGATATCATTACAGACCCAATCTGGGGTAGAACAAATGGAACATTTGGTGAACACCCTGAGCTTGCGGCCGATATGATTTATGCGATTGTTAAAGGCTTCCAAGGAGATCAATTAAGCTCAAGTAGTGTTTCTTTAACGACGAAGCATTTCCCAGGTGGCGGTGCACGTGATGACGGGAAAGATCCACATTACTTAGACGGGAATTTTAATCCATATCCAACAGAGGGAAGTTTACTTAAGTATCATATCCCTCCGTTCAAAGCTGCTATTGAAGCAGGCACGACATCTATCATGCCTTACTATGCGTACCCAAGTAATGAACATAGTGCACCGGATCAGCTAGGCACTGGTGAGCCATTTGAAGAAGTTGGTTTTGCATACAATAAAGCGATTATTGGTGATCTATTACGTGACCAACTTGGTTTCAAAGGCTATGTGAATACAGATACAGGTATTACAACAGGAATGCCTTGGGGTGTTGAAGAATTATCACGTGCTGAAAGAGTCGCTTATGCATTAAAAGCAGGAGTAAATATTTTCTCTGGTGAAGCGGATCCTCAATATATCATTCAGGCAATTGCGAATGAGCCAGAATTAATCACTTATGTGGATGATTCAGTCGAGTTTCTACTAAAAGAGATGATGCAGTTAGGTCTATTTGAAGATCCATATGTGGATCCTGAGAATGCAGTTGAAGTTGCATCTAACCCTGAATCTCAAAAGCTTGCAGATGAAGCACATCGTAAGTCAGTCGTACTATTACGAAATGATGAAAAACTTCTTCCAATAAATAATGGCCAAATCAAGAAGGTTAAGCTTTATGTGGAAGTGTTCACAAGAAATAATGCAGAAGGCAGTTCAGAAGCTTTAAGAGAAACGATTGCAAACTATGATAAATCGATTCAGGTTGTCAATAATCTGGAGGATGCAACACACGCATTGGTTTGGGTGCATCCAAACACTACAACAGCAAATCCTTCTATTAAATTAGGACCTGAAACAGGAATTGCAGATGTAAATCGCATCGTAGACATTCAAAAAACAGTTCCTACAATTACAGCAATAAACATGACGAACCCTTGGTTAATTGATGAAATTGAACCTAATGCTGCAGCAGTTATTAGTACATTTGGAGTAAAGGCAGAAGCATTGGTTGATGTGATTCGTGGTAAATTTAATCCAACAGGAAAGCTTCCATTCACAATTCCTGCTGACGAAGAGGCAGTAGCGAATGAAAATGGGGACATTCCTGGATATGAAGAAGACCCATCATATGTGTATAAAAACAAAGCTGGACATGAGTACTGGTTTGGATTTGGACTTTCCTACAATCAAGGAAAAGCACCGGACCATTCAAAAGAAACAGGAAAACCGGCACATGCAGATGAAACTGGGAAACCAGACCATGCTGGGAAGTAAAAAATGAAAAGATGAAGGGGATTTGTCCTGGGAGCCCAGGTAGTTTTCCTCTTCACCTGAATAGAGTTAACTCAAAATTAAAAAAGGTATCATTTTCTCCAAATATGTGAGATATGATACCTTTTTTACTTATAACAGCTATCAGTGCCCTAAAGGAGACAGTCCTTTTTTAATCTCTTTCCAACAATGATGAACCAGATATCCCTGGTTCTGTCATTTCGTAAGGGTTCAATATAAGATCTAATTCCTCTACGGTTAACACATCGTATTGTAAGCAAAGTTCACGTACTTGTTTACCATTTACAATCGCTTCTCTTGCAATGCGTGCTGCGACTTCATAGCCGATGTGTGGATTGACAGCCGTAATAATACCAACGCTTTTTTCTACATATTCCTTCATACGGTCCTCATTTGCTTTGATTCCTGTTAGACAGTATTCAGTAAATACATGAAAGGCATTTTTCATAATGCTAAGTGATTGTAGTAAATTAAATGCTAATACCGGTTCCATGACATTTAACTCTAATTGACCGGCTTCTGTAGCTAAGCAGATGGTATGATCATTTCCAATCACTTGAAATGCTACTTGGTTAATCATTTCAGGCATAACAGGGTTTACTTTTCCTGGCATGATGGAGGAGCCCGGTTGTCTAGCTGGTAGGATGATTTCTCCGAGTCCAGCACGGGGGCCAGATGCCATTAACCGTAAGTCATTTGCGATTTTAGACATATTCATCATACTTATTTTTAATGCAGCGGAAACTTCCGCATATGCATCGATATTTTGAGTTGCATCGACTAGATGTTCCGCACCTACTAAAGGAAGCCCACTAATTTCTGCTAAATGTTTGACGACATTTTCAATATAACGTGGTGAAGCGTTTAGCCCAGTTCCAACGGCAGTTGCCCCCATATTCACCTCATACAAATGCTGACGGGATTGTTGAATACGCTTTATATCACGTTCAACAGCTCGAGCATATGCAGCAAACTCTTGTCCAAGTCGAATTGGTACTGCGTCCTGAAGATGAGTTCTACCCATTTTTATAATATGGTCAAATTGCGTTGCTTTTTGCTGAAAAACATCTTTCATATGTTCCATTGTTTGAACCAATTTCTCAACTAAATTGAGTGTGGCAATATGAAGTGCTGTTGGAAAAGCATCATTTGTAGATTGAGACATATTTACATGGCTGTTTGGACTTAATTCGTAATATTTTCCTTTTTCATGTCCAAGTATTTCAAGTGCACGATTAGCAATGACTTCATTTGCATTCATATTAATCGATGTCCCTGCACCACCCTGGATTGGATCCACGATAAATTGGTCATGCATTTTCCCATTAATAATTTCGTCCGCTGCTTGTACAATTGGATTACCAAGCCCCTCATATAAATGCTTCACATCCATGTTTGCCAATGCCGCAGCTTTCTTAACCATTGCTAATGCGATAATTAATTCCTCATGAATCCGGTAACCGGTTAGTGGGAAATTTTCAACTGCACGTATGGTTTGAACGCCATAATAGGCATCAACCGGTACCTCTTTTTCTCCGAGAAAATCTTTTTCAATCCGAAATTGACCCATGACTGTCTCTCCCTTATCCAAATACATTCTAGTAAGCTATCGTTCTTTATCTTACAAGATGAATCCATTTTACCCACCCATTATATCATTTGTTTTTATAAAATAAACCGCTTTCATAATATTAAATTTTTAGTAATAGGGCGGAAAGTCAGTTGATAAAATCAGTTTATAAATATTGGTTTATTTAAAATAATTAGATAAATATGAAGGGTTGCATGGTAAAATTAGGTTAATTTTCCTGTTTTATGAATGAGGGGAGGGAACTAGTTTATGAAGTTAACGATTTTGCATATAGAAGATGATCAAGAAATTGGCTCTTGGGTAAGTAATTTTTTAACAGAATGTGGATATGAAGTCATTTGGATTACATCTGGTCATGAGGCAATGAACCATATGGAGCGGGTGGATCTCGTTATTTTGGATATTATGCTGCAGGGTTTAGATGGATATACAGTCGGTCAACGTCTGAAGCAGAAGTATCCGAATACGCCTGTTTTGATGCTATCGGCAAGAACTGCAATGGAAGATAAGTTACAAGAACTCACGTTTGCGGATGATTACATGACAAAGCCGTACCATCCTGATGAGTTAGTGGCACGTATTCAAGTATTAGTAAGGAGACTAGGAGTTTTCTCACCGGAAATTATTCAGGTATTGCATTTACGTATTGATAAGCAGGCTAACCGTATTTTGAATACAAATACGAAAGCAGAAATCATTTTGACAGGGAAACAGTTTCATATTTTTATGTATTTAGTAGACCATTTGAATCAAATATTGACGAAAAAACAAATCTACGAAGCGGTTTGGGGAGATCCATATATTGAAGGGGATAAAACATTAATGGTCCACATCCGCCATTTGCGTGAAAAAATAGAGTTGGACACGAGCAATCCTCAAATCATTGAAACAATCCGTGGGATTGGATATAGGATGAGATCATGAATATCATTCAATCATTAATGACGAGATATTTGTTTCTTATTTTATTAGCTTTCGTTCTTTTTCCTCTTATTCCAGCCATTTATTATTCTCCGCTTCTGTTCAATGAAGAATTGTACAATCCAGAGGAAATTGAGGAGATATGGAAACGAGAGGCAGTTGATCTAGATGGACAGGAAGAGGAGGTAATTAATCTCCGTCTTAAGTCTATTAAAAATAAATATCCAAAGGCTGAAGTTTTCTGGATAAATGGAAGCGGCAAGTCCAGATTCATCGGAAATCGGAATGAAATGATTCCAGAAAAATGGACATTTATCGATTCCTTAGTATTTATGGAAGAAAGCAAATTTCATGTAAATACTTTTTTACAGAGCAATAACCCTCAAAAAATATACACCATTACAGCATTAATAGGAAACGATCCTAGGCAAGGTGTCATGGTTTTTCAAGTTCCGATTACAGACACAAATCTTGCCAGTATTTCTTTATACGAAGACTTTCCATTCCTGATATTTTTTATCTCCATTAGTGGAGCTTTTCTATTAATCTCTTGGTTTTTCTTCTTTAAAATACGAAAACGGCTTGTTAAGCTTCAATTGGCGATGACGGGAAACGAAGGTATTCCTGATGAAGTTGTGATTAGAAAAGTGGATGAGATTGGAAGGCTGGAAGGTGCGTTTAATGAGATGATAAGTCAATTGAAGCGTAGCCGGGAGAGGGAGAAAGAGGAGGAGAGTTTTAGAAAACAGCTGATTGCTAATATATCTCATGACTTACGAACACCTTTAACAGTCATCAGGCAGCATGTATATTCTGTAAAGAAGCATCGAGAATCATCTGCGGAAATGGAATCACTTCAAATTGTTGAAAATAAACTAGATGATATGGACAAGATGATCAACAACCTACTTTCCTATAATCTGCTTTCAGTTGGTAAACTTCCAATTGATATGCGTGATACCGATATATTGGATGAAATTAGGAAAGGTATAGCGGAATGGTATCCTATATTCGAACGGCTTAGCTTTGAAATAGATATTGATTTACCGGAAAAATCGCTGATATGGAAGGTTGATCCGATTTGGTTTAAAAGTATTTTGGATAACTTATTTCAAAATGTCACACGACATGCTCGTTCAGGGCGTTATATTGGAATTCAAATCGTGGAACAGTATGGGACAACATTCATTGTTATTAAGGACAAGGGGCCAGGATTAGACCAGGAATCTGAAGATAAAGGCGCTGGAATTGGACTATCTATCGTAACCTTAATGCTTAAGGAAATGAAAGTAGAGTGGCATATTTCTACTTCTTCAGAGGGAACCAGTGTTTATTTGGGTTTGCAAACTTAAACAAATTTTAAACTTGGGGTCATCTTATTTACTACCATTGCAGTTTATCCTTTTTATAAGTGACAAATAGAAAGGATAGTGTTCAAATGGAGCTTGTTACTCAAAAGTTAGAGGATAATCGGGGGAAACGCTTGATAAAATGGTATTCCTGGATTGGTTACGCAGCATCTTTGTGGTCATTACTTTATGGATTGATCCATTTTTACTGGTTACTGGGAGGGGAAGGTTATCCTTTTTATCAGGAACCAGGAACGGGAGTCTTTTCAGCATTAATTACGTATCTGCCAGTTCAAGCGGGCAGTTTAGTCTTTTGTGTTCTTTGTTTTCTAGGATTATTTATTAGTTTAGCTATGAATCGCCCATGGGGGAAAATGGTCCCTCACTGGTTTATTGTCATTTTTTCTTGGGCATTTGCTGTTTTCTTACTCCTTCTTATTACAGACTTTCGATTTATTGCTACGATTGCTTATGCATTTTTGTTCAAATTTTTATTCACTTGGCAAATGGTAAATCAAATTATTTGCATGTTTGGTGCATTATTGTGGATTTTTTCAGCTGTTTCCTTTCAACGAAAAATACGAAACGCTTGCAGGCATTGTGGTAGAAAAGAAAATGGACCGCCGTTTGTTTTAATTAAGTGGGCAAGTTGGATTACAGTTATAGCTGCCCTTGCTCCATTGCCATATGCTGTAACAAGGTTTGCCTGGGCATTAGGGATCCCTCTTGGTGTCGGGGATCAATTCTTAGAAGAAAGTGTAAAAGTGAATCCAGCAGCAACCTTAACTGAATGGGTCTTTGGAGGGTTATGTATTGGAGGGGGACTTTTAACAATTGGATTAATTCAGAAGTGGGGAGAAGTTTTGCCAAGTTGGGTTCCGTTCATTGGGGGCAAGAGAGTACCGGTTCTAATGGCTGTTATTCCGGCTTCAATAATGGCAATTGCTTTGACATCAGCTGGTTTTATTTTTACCATTGGCTTTTTCGCGCTAACGTTACAGTTCGTTCCAGCCGAGGGGATTGTATTAAGTGAACTTGGAGGGACAATAGGACCGATGCTGACATGGATACCTTGGGGAGTAGCTCTAGGACTTGCAACTATTTCCTACTATTATCGACGTCGTGGCCAATGTAAATATTGTAATATAGGTGAATAAAAACCTATTTTTTCATGTCCGGACTAAATGATAATGAAGTTGAATAGTATGATACAAGGTACTCCGAAACTTTTCTCAATCTCATTCGTATGTAATGGTATCAGCAGTTTGGGGAAGGGGGGATGAACAATGGTACGACACATGACATTTGCGCTTCTAATTACTGCCGTAGAGGTAGCGATCCTGTTTGGAATTTCTGTGTATTTAGATGCAAATATGTTAACTACCATGTTTTTCGGCTCTTGTTTCTTTATCCTAGTCGCATTCCTGATGGGCTCCTCGGGCGATGTTTTTACAAAAAGCTCAGAGGTTGCTGTTTTTAATACATTTCTAGGAAGCTACAAACCAAGACATGAAAAAGCATTACTCAAGATTAGTCCATTTTTAACCGGATCCATCTTTTGTTTAATTGTGTATTTTGTGATGGAGTATTTTTTATAGATTAAGATAAACGCTAGCACCTGTCCATTTGGATGGGTGCTTTTTTGCGTGAATCGAACCTTCCCCATTGCAACCTTCCATTTCTAAATGGATAATTTATTTAGAAAATATAAATCCTTTTATAAATCTTTTCGTCTTAATGAATGAGGTGATAAAAATGCCCGAGGATCAGGAACTAATTGAGGAAATTCTGAAAGGTAGCCAGGCCGCGATGGAGGTTTTAACGAGGAAGTATTATAAACTCATCTACGCATTTGTTTATCGAAAAGTGGGAAACAAGGAAATGGCATATGATCTGACACAGGAAATTTTTATAAAAATGATGCAGCGAATTAAGTCGTATTCAAATAAAGGTAGTTTTAAAAGCTGGCTCTATACAATCGCCGTCAATCATTGTCGCGATTACTGGAGAAGTGCCGATTACAAGCAAACTGCAAAGCATACAGAGCTTCAGGAAACGATTAAAAGTGAAAATAGCAATATTACCTACATATTTGAGCGTAAGGAAACAAGGGAGCAGGTGAAGGCGGCGATTAATAGTCTACCAGATATTCAACGAGAAGCCGTAATCCTGAAATACTATCATGACATGAAAATCAAGGAGATTGCAGGTATCACTGAGACGAATGTGTCGACTGTTAAATCAAGGCTGAAACAAGGCTTAGGAAAACTCGCAGCAGCTTTAGAAAGAGGTGAGGGATATGAACAACAAAAAACAAAACGATAATTTCGATGAAGAAATTTTTGAATTGGAACAGGAATTAGGAATGTCACTCGATGAATTTGATGTGGAGTTTCCAAGTGAATCTGAAATCATGATGACCATTGATACGATGAGACCATATGTGCCTGTAAAAGAAAACAAATGGGAATCACTTGTAGCCGGTGTAACAAATGTCCTAAGACATTCAACAAGGGAAGTTTTTTATTTCTCATCATTGTTTTGGGGATTAAATCTATTATTTTTACTTCTAGGTGTGTTATCGGTCGCCTTCTATAAAATAGATCCCTATCTCCTCATGTTGTATGTTGCACCACTGCCAACGATTGTCGGGTTTATAGAGGTGTTTAAAAGTACGAATACTGAAATGGCTGAATTAGAGTTGTCATTCAAATTTAGTTTGCAAGAAATTATTTTTTCAAGAATGGTCGTCGTAGGAGCTTTTAATGTTGCATTAAATGTTCTTTTCACCATTAGCTTCGCGAGTCTATTACCTGAGGTTATGCTTGGAAAGTTAATTCTTTATTGGGCTACACCTTTAACCGTGATTGCAGCGATCATGTTAGTTGTAGCCACGAAGTTTCGCAGGGCATACACTTTTACTGGTGGGTTCGTCCTTTGGACTGCAGCTGCAATTGCCATTACACATCAAGATGTCATTGAAAGAATCGAAACCGTCTCCGCATTGGCTTATATTTTGGTAACTGTTGCTGCAGCGATTTTTATCGTTGTAAAAATGATGAATATTTACAAAAGGGGTATTTCTTATGAATTTAACAATTGAGAATGTATCGAAAGTCTTTGATGATAAAAAGGCCTTGGACTCCATTCATTTAGAATTTACAACTGGGGTTTACGGGATTTTAGGAGCAAATGGTTCAGGAAAGACAACATTAATGCGGATTCTCGCAAGTGTGATGAAGCCGAGCTCGGGAAGGATTTTACTAGATGGCCAGGATATTGCAATGCTGGATTACCGATATCGAGATGTCATCGGGTATCTACCGCAGCATGTTGGACTATATAAAAATTTTACGGCTGAAAAATTTCTACTCTATATTGCAACTTTAAAAGGGTTAACGAAAGAGCAGGCAAAAGTAAAGGTTGCGGAAACGTTGGAATTGGTGGGCCTAGGTGATCAAGCGAAGAAAAAAGTAGGGAAGTTTTCAGGTGGGATGAAGCGTCGTGTTGGCATTGCACAGGCACTGTTGAATGACCCGAAGATTTTAATCGTGGATGAACCAACAGCGGGCCTAGATCCAAAAGAGAGAATCCGCTTCCGAAATCTATTATCACAAATCTCAACAAATCGGATTGTTCTGTTATCCACACATATTGTTTCAGATATAGAGTTCATTGCGAAGGAGGTATTGATTTTAAAAGCTGGAAAATTGATACAAAAGCAGACACCACAAGCATTATTAAAAGGTATCGAAGACAAGGTGTGGTCGGTGACAGTTAAAAATGAGTCTGAAATTACGAGATTACAATCAATTTACAAGGTTGGCAATATCGCACGAATCGGGGACACCGTCCAGCTTCGTATTTTAAGTGATGTCAAACCTCATCTAAGTGCCGCACATGAACATCCAAACTTAGAGGACTTATATCTCTACTACTTTGATGAGGAGGTGGCGTAAATGGAGCTGTTGAAATTTGAATTATATAAAATTCTTAAACAAAGAATGGTCTTTATTGCGTTCCTGCTATTGATTGTGTTCTCGACGGGATTTACCTACTATCCGGGGGCTCATGAAGAGCAAGAACTGTATAAGCCGTGGGAAGGGACGCTTACGGAGGAAAAACTCGAGCTGGCTGCCAAGGAAAATGAAGTATTGGTGAAAAAACAAGAAGAAACGATGGAAAATGAGCAGTGGTTAACTGACGAAGAATGGACATTGATGGGTATTTACGAAACGATTGCATGGGGTAACCAGGTAGAGACGAATGCCCAGGAAAAAATCAAAGAGCTTGCGGGTCAAAGTAAATATAATAGCGAACTTCAAACAGCCATGTTAAAGGAAATCGATACTTCCTATTTCGCCTATAATAAAGCACCAAAAGAAATCATTGATTATGCGAGTTTCTTCTCGATTCTGATTACTGGGGCCATGCTGTTGGTGGGTCTATCTACCATATACACACAGGAATATAGCAGTGGAGTAGATAACTATATTCTTAGCGCAAAAAAGGGAAGAAGAGCATTACTCCGTGCAAAAATTGGAGCTGCTTTAATTTATACTGTGCTGGTCGTGATAGGTTGGGAAATCTTTAACCTGGCGTGGAATCTATTCCAGTACGGGAATGGTGGTTGGGATACGTCCATCCAGTATATGTTTAAATTCTATTTTTCACCATATGGCTTTACAATGCTAGAGTACCATTTTCTTCAGCTTGGATTCCATTTGCTGGGGGCATGTAGTTTTGCAGTTATGATAGTTCTTATTTCGTCTGTATGTAAAAACGCATTGGTATCACTGATTGTCAATGGAGCTATTTTTGCAGTACCATACTTCTTAGTTGAATCACTTCAACTTCCAAATTGGGTGGAGGATATTTTCAAATTTTCCTTTTTATATTTCATGAAAGTTGAGCGGTTCTTTGATGACTATAAGACAATCAATTTCTTTGGACTTCCTGTCCTATATTCAATTGTCGCAGTCGTTGTGATGATTGCCATTATAATCGTTGTACCATTACTAACATCACGGGTTGTAAAAAATAAAGAGGTAACGTCTTGAATGTGATCACCTGTCCTATGGGGCAGGTGATTTTTATTGCAAAAAAGAGACCCCAACGTTAGCTGGGATTCTTAAACCATACTAATCTTCGTAGCTTTGAATGAGATTTGCAATATGGGCATACGCACCGCCAGCCCGAAGCGCAGCTGTTACAATGATTGCTTCTGCTAGCTCCTCACTCGTCGCTCCAAGTTTAACAGCATTTTTTGAGTGAACATCAATGCAGTATGGACATTGCGTTGCGTTTGCAACTGCAACAGCGATGATTTCTTTAAACTTAGCACTTAATTTCCCTTCTTTTGTTGCTGCAGCACTAAATGCTCCGTAGGACTTAAAACCATCAGGTGCAAACTTTCCAAGGTGACCAAGGTGTTTTAAATTAGAACGCGCATAAAGGGTATCAGAAGCATCTTGACTTTTTGCATTATGTACATGCGTACTATGGGTTACAGCGCCTCCAGCTTCGATCGCAGCCACAACAAAAACGGCTTCGGTTAACTCTTCTAATGTTGCACCAGCTTTTTTCGCACCTTTTGTATGCGCATCTATACAATAAGGACATTCCGTAACGTGTGCAATTGCTACCGCAATAATTTCCTTTTCCTTTCTGGATAAGGTTCCTTCTTGCATAGCCGCCTTACCAAACGCATTATAGGCTTGTAACTGTTCCGGAGCAAGCTCCTTAATTTTCGCAAAATGTTTCAGATTTTCTTTTGGATAAAAGCTTGTCGACATATGAAAACCCCCTTCCATTCACGTTAGTTTTAACATCAAATTTGAAAAACATTCAAAGTGTTGTACTTGTTGAGTTTGGGCGGATAGACGGAAAAAATTCGCTTAAAAATAAATTATTAATAAAAGAAGCATAATTAGCCGGAGAGATTCCGCCTATTGTCTCAAAAAATTAGAAAATGGGAGATTTTCCTTTGTTTAACCGGAAAACCTTCCCTTATTTACTCCGAAATGGGCTCCATCATGCATTTAATCGGAAAATCTCCGCCTATTTACTTTTGCTGGTTACTCGATCATGTATGATACCCAAATTACTGGAAAACCTAATGGCAAACTTACTTAATTAGGAAATGAGGGTTTATTGTGGCAAATGAGAAAAAGCTTCCTGAGACACCTGAGCCATTATGGAGGGTCGATGTTGACATTCCAGAATTTCCTCCACTCGAGGAAGACCTTGAAGTAGATGTTGTAATTGTTGGTGGGGGGATTACTGGACTAACCTCTGCTTATGTTTTAGTGAACGAGGGATTGAAGGTTGCGGTATTAGAGGCAGATCAATTACTCAATGGTACTACCGGACATACGACAGCTAAGCTGACTGCGCAGCACGGGCTCATCTATGATGAATTCATAACAAATTTCGGAAGAAGCACAGCTAGGCTTTATTATGAAGCGAACACAGATGCCATAAAATTCGTCCGAAAAACGGTAGAAGAGCACCAGATCGATTGTGATTTTACGGAACAAGATGCCATTATTTACTCCACAACAGATGAATACAAACAAAAGCTTGAGAACGAAGCCCAAGCCTATGAAAAAATAGGCATTGAGGGCGGACTGGAAGACAAAATACCTTTTAAAATTGATACTAAAAACGCACTGGTCATGAAAAATCAAGCTCAGTTCCATCCAGTAAAATATTTATCCCACCTTGTTCAAATTATTAAAGAAAAAGGTGGACTCATTTTTGAACATACGGTTGCAGTGAATGTTGAAACCGGGGAAAAACCTACTGTTTTAACCCGTGAAGGGAAACGGGTGACCGGCGGTTTCGTCCTCGCTTGTTCTCATTTTCCATTTTATGAGGGAACGGGCTTATATTCTGCAAGAATGAAAGCAACGCGATCTTACATAATTGCTACTAAAGTGAAGGAAAGCTTCCCAGGTGGAATGTACATAAGTGCAGATAAACCAACCCGTTCACTACGATCAATGACACACAATGGCGAAGAATACGTTTTAGTTGTTGGTGGGAGTCATCAGACGGGTGAACGAAACGAAACATTGGAAGAATACAAAGCATTAGGCACTTTTGGAGAACAAGTTTTTGATTTAGAGAATATTGACTACCGTTGGTCCGCTCAAGACCTTCAAACATTGGATAAAATGCCGTATATCGGGGAGCTGACGACTGGAGAACCAAATATTTTGGTTGCAACCGGATTTCGTAAATGGGGCATGACAAACGGTACGGCAGCTGCATTACTTTTCCGAGATATTATCCTGAAAAGGAATAATCCTTATCGGGATATGTATTCGCCTGCTCGATTCAATCCACATCCGACGTTGAAAAATTTCTTTGTCAACAATGCAAAGGTCGTTAAACACTTAATCCAAGGAAAAATGGAAATCCCGCAAAAAAATGTGGCTGATATTCCGAATGGAGAAGGTGCGGTCATTTCCATTGATGGCCATCGAAAAGGCGCCTATAAAGATGAAAATGGAAAAGTGTATATTGTCGACACAACCTGTACCCATGTAGGCTGTGAAGTCCATTGGAATAACGGCGAAAAATCATGGGACTGCCCATGTCACGGATCCAGATTCTCCTATACGGGTGAGGTTCTAGAAGGTCCAGCAGAAAAGCCATTACAGCAATACGATTATACAATGCTCGATAACCTCACATCAGAGGATTCAGGTTATTAAAATGTCACCAACCGATATTTTTTATAAAATTTTTGAGTAAGAGCAGGGATGCCCCCCCTGCTTTTTATTTACTTTACTTAAGTAAACAAGTAAACCGATAAAACATAGTTGACATCTCGGAATTGTGGGATTAAAATGAAGTGGAAGTTTTTGATTCGAATAGAAATGAGGGTTGGGTATGAGTCAGACACTGAAAAATGAAAGTTTATCAGCTATTTTTGCTGAGTTAGATAATAGTTTTGAAGATATGAAAAGCTGGAGAAGATATATGCATCAGCATCCTGAGCTTTCATTCGAAGAAGTACATACTGCCAAATATATTGAGGAGAAGTTGATGAGTTTTGGCTTAGAGGTACAGACACAAATTGGTGGAAATGGGATTGTAGCTATCTTAAAAGGGAATGAACCGGGGAAAACCATTGCCCTTAGAGCTGATTTTGATGCCCTACCCATTGAAGATGAGAAGGATGTAACCTATAAATCTACGAAACCTGGTGTGATGCATGCTTGTGGACATGATGGCCATACCTCCGCTTTATTAGGTACTGCACGGACCCTTAGTAAATACCGTGAAAAAATAAAAGGGAAGATTGTTTTTGTCTTCCAACCAGCTGAGGAGAAACCACCTGGTGGGGCGAAGTTTATGATTGAGGAAGGTATCCTAGAAGAGGTAGATTATGTGTTTGGTGCCCATCTTGCTTCTGATATCCCACTAGGAAAAGTAGCAGTTGGGGAAGGATACCAAATGGCTGCGGTCGATAAATTCGAAATTACCATCAAAGGCCGTGGAGGTCATGGTGCAAGACCGCATCAAACTGTCGATTCTCTTGTAATTGGAAGCAGTGTCGTGGAAGGACTGCAAAAAATTGTAAGCCGAAGCATTGATCCACTTAAATCGGCTGTTGTTACAATCGGTGTCTTTCATGCTGGTAGTGCGTTTAACGTTATTCCTGATACAGCGAAAATTGAAGGAACGGTCCGTACGTTTGATGGGGATGTTCGTGATCAGGTAGAGGCGGAAATCAACTCCATTGTAAAAGGAATTACGAGTGCTTATCATGCAAACTATGAAATTGATTATTTACGCGGATATCCTGCTCTTTATAATCATAAAGAAGAAACAGATGTAGCGAGGGAACTTTTCGCAGAGGTATTTTCTGAACAGAATGTTGTGGAGAAAACACCAACGATGGGGGCAGAGGATTTTGCTTATTATCTAAAGGAAAGACCGGGGACATTTTTTAATGTCGGATCCCAGAACGAAGATGAAGCTACTCATTATCCGCATCATCATCCAAGATTTGATTTTGATGAGAAAGCATTGGTTAACATCTCTAAATCCTTTGTTAAAATCGTGTCGCATTACTTATTTTAAAAACAAGCAAACTACTAAACTACAAACGGAGAGGGAAATAGACAGATGAAAAGAAGCTTTCAATTATTAATTGCTTTATTATTTACGGTACTGTTATTCGGCTGTGGTAATCAGGACGATGCGGGAAGTGATAAAAATACTGGTGGTAATGACAAAGCCACTGCAGAACCCGTAAAAGGTGGGACATTGAATGTTGCATATGCCTCTGACCCGGACACTCTTGACTGGATGTCAACAGGTGCATCGCCAACAAGAGATGTTGCTTGGCATATTTTTGAAAACTTATTTGCGCTCGATAAAGATTACCAAGTAAAACCAATGGTCGCAGAAGACTATAAGGTGAGTGAAGATCAAAAGGTATATACCATCAAAATTCGCGAAGGTGTTAACTTCCATGATGGATCAACAGTGGCTGCTGAAGATGTTGTCGCATCATTCGAACGCTGGGGGAAAGTTTCTTCTGTCGGGAAGAATGCCTATAACTACATTGAATCTGTTAAGGCATTAGATGAGTTAACGATAGAAGTAACACTAAACCAAGTATACAGCTCTTTAATGTCTGATATGGCAGCACCGAAATCAGCACTAATGATTATTCCAAAAGAAATTGCAGAAGCAGCTGGTGAAAAGCCACTGACAACAGAACAGTACATTGGAACAGGACCTTACCAATTTGAAAAGTGGGAGCGCGGAAAAGAAATTGTTCTGACTCGCTTTGAAGATTACTCTGCACGTGAGGAAGAAGATTGGGGCGGAGTAACAGGCAAAAAGATCGCATATTTTGATGAAATTAAGTTTTTAATTGTAAAAGACCCACAGGTCATGATAAATGGATTAAAAACTGAAGTTTATGATTATGCACAATCTATTCCTACTGATTTATATGAAGTAGTTGAAGCAGCTCCAAATATTGATCCGGTAACGTATATTAATGGATATACGGTTACGACTCCGGATGAATCGGAACCACCATTTGATGACTTGAAAGTACGACAGGCATTAAATCTTGTACTAGATAAAAAAGCGATTGCAGAATCAACCTATGGCAATGCAGACTTTTACCAGCTAGATGGTGCATTATTTGATCCGGAACAAACAGAACTTTACAGTGATAAAGGTTCAGATGACTACTTAGCATATGACAAAGAAAAAGCAAAGCAATTACTAGAAGAGTCTGATTACAATGGAGAACCAGTTAAAATCATGTTCTCAAATGATTCAGATACGTATAAGCGAATCTCACAAATGATGAAACAACAAATGGAAGAAATAGGTTTTATCGTAGAGTTAGTACCATATGAATGGGCAACATATTTGGAAAAATGGCAAGACCCTGCAAACTGGGATTTAGTCGTTGTTGGATGGTCTACACGTTTCTCACCAAATGAATTAGGAATGCTAGTAATGGATACAGCCAGCAGTGGTTGGTACAACAGTGAGCGTTGGGGTAATCTAATCAACCAATGGGGTGTAACAGCATCTCCAGAGGAAAGAAAAGAGATTTTAGCTGACATGAACCAAACTGTAAATGATGAGCTTCCATTTATTAAAATTGCAAATGAAACAAAATTAGATATCAAGAGTGAAAAAATTCCAGTCTACGATAATTGGGTTGGCCAACGATTCTGGAATACATGGAAGAATCAATAACATAAAGTCAAAGTGGGAAGTCGTGTCAGGGAATGTTATGACGTGACTTCCCTTTTTAAGTTTTCTAAACGAATTTGAGGAGGGAAAAACAATGCTGCAATACACAATACGCAGATTTATCTCAATCATCCCCGTTATGTTCATTGTAAGTGTAATTGTCTTTCTGATTGTCCACCTTACTCCAGGTAACCCAGCCTATCTTATCCTGGGTGAAGACAGCTCACCAGAAGCGGTTGCGCAGCTGGAAGCACAGATGGGGTTAAATAAACCAATGGCCTTGCAATTTGTTGATTGGATTAAAAATATTTTTATGGGGGATCTTGGACAGTCCATCTATTCTTCAGAACCGGTTACCGACGTAATTATGGACCGAATTGGCCCAACTTTTAGTTTAATGATAACGTCCATGGCTCTAGCCTTAATAATCGCAATTCCGACTGCTATTTTTGTAGTTTGGCGCCGAAATACATTTCTAGATCCTTTGTTTACTTCTTTTTCACTTGTTGGAACATCCATTCCAGAATTTTGGTTCGCGATGTTGCTGGTACTTGGACTTGGAGTAGCAGTACCGATTTTTCCGGTTGCTGGATATGTTCCGATTGCCGAAGGGGTAGGTACCTGGATTCATCATTTAATATTACCGGCATTTGTTCTTGCAGCAGTTGAAATTGGGCTCATCGCGAGGATGCTTCGTGATGGCATGTTGGAATCCGTTAATCAGGATTATACGAAAACCGCCCGTGCGAAAGGTGTAAGGGAAAGTATTGTTTTAATGAAGCATGTCTTTTCCAATGCACTCATTCCAACAACAACGGTTATCGGTGTAACGGTTGCTGGTTTGCTAGGGGGAACGGTTATCATCGAAACAATGTTTACCATCCCTGGGATTGGTCAGCTTTTAATAGATTCCATATACAGAAGAGATTACCCGGTCATACAAGGGGTTGTCCTGTTCATTGCCGTAGTCTATGTTGTTGTGAACCTACTTATCGACCTTTTATATGCATTCTTAGATCCAAGAATTCGATATGACTGAGCTTGCAAGAATTAAAAATGAAAAAAGGGGATTTTCGTATGTTTAAGAAAAAACGAAATCTAATCGCTTTAGGGATACTGCTTCTGCTTACGGTTGGGACAATCACAGCTTCTTGGTGGCTACCTGTTTCTCCATCTAAAATGGATTCCGCGCAGCGGTTACTAGGTCCATCTGGGGCGCATTGGTTTGGTACGGATCATTTTGGGAGAGATATTTTTGGGCAAACCGTGGTTGCTGCACAGGTATCCTTACTTGTTGGTTTAATCGTGGCACTGATTTCAACCGTATTAGGAACACTTACCGGCTTGATTGCTGGATATTATAAAAAAGCTGATTTTTTGATTATGCGTATTATTGATGGAATGCTCGCATTTCCTTCCTTACTGTTAGCACTGGCGTTAGTGGCAGCACTTGGTGGAAGTGTAACGAATATCATCATTGCGTTATCGTTCTCATTTTGGCCAGTTATGACACGGATTGTCCGTTCAGCAGTTTTACAAGTTAATTCAATTCAATACATTGAGGCGGCTAAAACATCGGGAGTTAGTGACCCTGTAATCTTGACACGCTATGTATTGCCAAATGTCCTTTCACCTATCATTGTGCAAGGAACGTTTATTTTCGCTAAAGCCATTTTGGCAGAAGCAGCATTGAGCTTTTTAGGTGTAGGTGTTGAACCTTCTACACCAACATGGGGGAATATGCTTCAAGAATCGCAAATCTATATTTCGATTGCCCCTTGGTTCTCTATTTTCCCTGGGATATCTATCGTTATCACTGTCCTTGCCTTAAATATGCTTGGTGATGGATTAAGAGATGCCTTTGACCCACATGCAAAAGGGATGGGAAAAAGGAAGAAACGTCGATTGAACAAACAGATTGAAGCAGCCTAGAGGAAAAGGAGGATACTTAACCATGCTGGAAATAAAAAACCTAAAAACGCAAATTGATACCGATGCAGGAATTGTTCGTGCAGTGGATGGAGTTTCATTTACAGTAGAGGCTGGAGAAACGGTTGCAATTGTTGGGGAATCAGGAAGCGGGAAGAGTGTATTAGCCCATTCAATCATGCAATTAAACCCAAAGCCACCTGTTTTTTATCCAGAAGGAGAGATTTTATTTGAAGGAAAAAACCTGCTAAAGCTTTCGGAAAAGGAGCTTCGAAAAATTCGCGGAAATGACATTGCCATGATTTTTCAGGATCCGATGTCTAGTTTAAACCCTGTATTTAAAATTGGTGATCAACTGGTAGAAGCCATTTTGACTCATCAAAAGATGTCTCGGTCTAAAGCGAAGGCTCGTGCGATTGAGTTATTAAAGGATGTTGGAATTCCGGATGCGGAAACGAGGATGTATGATTATCCTCATCAGTTTTCTGGAGGTATGAGACAGCGTGTGCTTATTGCCATTGCCCTGGCTTGTAATCCTAAGCTATTAATTGCAGATGAACCGACAACAGCATTGGATGTAACCATTCAAGCACAAATTTTGGAATTAATGCGAGATATCCAAAAGAAATACGGGACGGCAATCATCATCATTACTCATGATTTAGGGGTCGTTTCACAGATGGCTGATAACGTTTTAGTCATGTATTCGGGCCGAATTGTCGAGAAAGGTTCCGTAAACGATATTTTCTACCGTTCGTCAATGCCTTACACTTGGTCACTTTTACGCTCTTTGCCTCGTCTAGATGCGACAGCTCATGAGCGCCTCATCAACATTGAAGGACAGCCACCAAATCTAGTGTCACCTCCAAAAGGATGCAATTTCCATCCGCGTTGTCCATTTGCGACCGAAACATGTTTGGAAGTAGATCCAGAGTTAACAGTAAGAGGGGAAGATCACTGGGCGGCTTGTATTTTCTCGCAACAGGAATTTGAAGAAAAGAAGGAACAATTCAGAATATCCAAAGACGAAAGGAGTGTTCTGATTCATGACTAAACCATTACTTGAAATACGAGATTTGAACATGCATTTTCCTGTTAAGGGAGGAATGTTCAGTCGAAAGAAAAATGATATCAAGGCAGTTAATGGAGTAAATTTAACAGTAAATCAAGGGGAGACTCTTGGAATTGTTGGCGAGTCTGGTTGTGGTAAGAGTACCCTTGCTCGAACGATCCTTGGACTTCTTAAACCAACGTCTGGCGATATTTTGTTCAAGGGTGAAAGCATTCTTAACTATAACCACAAGCAAATGCATCAGCTTAGACGAGATATTCAAATGGTGTTTCAGGATCCATTTACCAGCCTAAACCCTAGAATGAAAGCCGGCGAGATCATTGCAGCCCCACTAAAAGCATATCGAATGACCGATAATTTGGAACGTCGAGTAGTAGAATTGATGGATCTCGTTGGGTTAAAGGCAGAAGACTACAATAAGTTGCCACATCAGTTCTCCGGTGGTCAGCGTCAGCGAATTGGGATTGCTCGCGCGCTTGCGCTTAACCCAAAATTGATGGTCCTTGATGAGCCAGTCAGTGCCCTAGATGTATCGGTGCAAGCACAGGTTATCAATTTGCTGGAAGATTTACAGGAAGAACTCGGATTGACATATGTCTTTATTGCCCATGATTTATCAGTCATAAAGCATATTGCTGATAAAGTTGCAGTCATGTACTTAGGAAAAGTGATGGAAATATCCGATAGTGAATCTTTTTACAAAGATGCACGACATCCGTACACAAATGCATTGCTATCGGCGATTCCATTGCCAGATCCTGAAAAAGAAAAAGTGCGTCAGCGAATCGTGTTAAAGGGAGAACTTCCATCTCCTAGTAATCCACCAACAGGTTGTGTTTTCCATACAAGATGTCCAATCTCTACCGACGCTTGTAAAAAAGACGTACCAGCCTTGGAAGCGACTGATGGAGACAACAGACATCTAGTCTCATGTTTCTATCCAATGAACATTGAAAACAAACAACTTGTCGCAAATAAATAAGGGGCGGAGGGACAGGTTCCCTGTCCCAATGGTGAGTTTAAAAGTAAATGAGACATGGGGGAATTCTAGTGGAACTACAAAAAATAACATTAATGGATGCATATATGATTGAAACCCTCCGCAGTAACGGTATTTCTGATCAGGAAATACTTGCTCAGATTAAGCGGGGCAATGTGGATGGATGGCAGGTTTTGCATGAGCATTTCGATTTTAATGAATTACTAAAACTTGCCAAGCAGGATGGAGAGGTATTTCAATCAATTCTGTTGGATGGCTACAAAGTAAAATATGTAACGTTTAAAGGGCTACAAAACCTAATCAAGCTCCGATTTGGAAAAGAGCAAGACAAAGACTATCAACTAACAGAAACAAGTATTGAAAACCTAACACTCAACGAAGACCAAGCTCTCACCCTAAACCAAATGCTCTCCCAAAACTGGATTTTCAACTGGGACGGAGGGACAGGTTCTCTGATCCACAAATAGAGGGAATTACAAATACAATTGTTCTTATTAAGCTGTAATTAAGTTAAAACAGGTGCTTCTTTTATGGGGAGTAGCTGTTTTTTTACTATTACCGCGCCAAAGCGGTGAATGCGTGTGAAAGACTATTAGACTAGCGAATTTAGATATTTTGGCTTGTATGGATTTGCGGTGAAAAAAACTTTGTGGTTATAAATGACTGAATATTGTAAAAGATATTGACTAGTCTATTTGAAAAATTGTAGTGTAATGAAGGGCAGGGAACATTTATCATTCTCAAAATTCATCCACTCAACGATTCCTCGAAAACTAACTTCCCAATTACATAATTCCCGACAGTCGAAGTAAAAAAGTTCGCGAGTCGTCTTTTTTACTTTTTAACTGTAGATACGATACATAGAAGGGAGCGTGCAATTGACTAATTCCGTTTTACCAAACTAAAAATGGAGGTATGTGAATGAAGAAATTAGTTAGTTTTTCGATTGTTCTTTTACTCGTATTAACCATGTTTGCAGGAATATCCTTTGCCGATCAGACAGACAATGTAGGGAAAGGGAACCAACATTTTATTGAAGGTGAACTGATTGTTTCGGTTGAGCCGAAGCAAAAGGGAAATACTGACTTTACCATTCAAAGTGCAGATAGTCTTAAGGGACAGGAAGATGTGCTAAAAGCGAAAGGTTTCACAATCATTGATACACTCCATGTAGAAGATACTTCAATTAACCCACTCCTAAGTAAAAATTTTAATAAAAAAGTAGTCGAGAAAATGGGCTTAGTCTATTTAGTTAAGTACTCTCCAGACAATTTCAAAACTAGTAATCTTGCAAAAAATGAATTGCGTCAAGAGTTAATGAATCTTGGTTTCAAAGTAAGGTATATTTCAGAAAACGAGAAAATGATGGCAATCGAAGGAACGGCGACGATCGAAGCGGTTCACCAAAATCAAAAATGGCATTACGATATGATTAAGGCACCACAAGCCTGGACAGTTACAAACGGATCTAGTGCTGTTAAGGTTGCCGTGTTGGATACAGGCATTGATCATAACCACCCTAGTCTAACGAATTTTGTGAACACTAGCTTAGGCAGAAGCTTTGTAGGTGGAACAACGATGGATGTTCAAGGCCATGGAACTCATGTTTCAGGAACGATTGCGAGTTATGGATCTGTTTCTGGTGTAATGCAGAATGCGACTCTAATTCCAGTGAAAGTACTAGGTGATGATGGATCTGGTTCTTTATATGGAATCACACAGGGAATTCTGTATGCAGCTGATATTGATGCAGATGTAATTAATATGTCTCTTGGTGGCGGTGGATATAACCAAAGCATGGATGAGGCAGTTCAAACAGCGACTGCACAAGGAACGATTGTGGTAGCCGCCTCAGGTAATGATGGCGCATCTAGTATTTCCTATCCAGCCGCATATAGTAGTGTAATCGCGGTTGGATCAGTAACATCTAGCAGAACACGTTCAAGCTTCTCAAACTACGGATCTGGATTAGAGCTAATGGCACCAGGCTCAAATATTTACAGTACTTATCCAAATAGTCGCTATACAACATTATCGGGAACATCAATGGCGACGCCACATGTTGCCGGGGTAGCGGGCCTAATAAGAGCGGCCAATCCGAATATTACTGTCTCACAAGCTAGACAAATTTTACGTGATACAGCCCAAGCGGCTGGTAGTTTTACCCAATATGGGTATGGGATCGTTGATGCCCATGCAGCAGTTGTTGCAGCTTCTGGAGGCGGTGGAACAACACCTCCACCACCATCATCAACCGATACTGTTACAACAGTTTCAACGAATTACAGTTATTATTATCGCGGGGAAACCATCTATGTTACGAGCACAGTTAAAGATTCCAACGGGGCTGCAGTTGCTAATGCAACAGTAAACTTTAAAATTACACGACCTAACGGCACAACCGTGACATCTTCTGCAACAACGAACACTTCAGGCGTGGCTACTTGGTCAATCGGAACTAGCTATTCGACCGCGACTGGAACATACCGTCTAGACGCAACTGCATCAAAAAGTGGTTATACAAGTAGTACTGCTTCAACTACGTTTCGGGTTTACTAAATGATTAGTCTACACCACCCGCATTCTTAATTTGAGTAGGGGAAGCCTTTAATTTTAAGGCTTCTCTTTTTTTAAAAGACCGAAAAACTAATTTTTGTTGCTATTTTCTTTTATATCTGTTATTCTAAATAAGAATTATCTTTGTTCTTTTTCAGATTAAGAATGTTTTCTTGTTTTTCGTCTAAGGTATTTGAACACTGATAGTAACATATGTGTGGATCGTCACACTAGGAGGCAAATTATTATGGAACAAGGTAAAGTTAAGTGGTTTAATGCAGAAAAAGGTTTTGGATTCATCGAGCGTGAAGGTGGAGAAGACGTATTCGTACATTTCTCAGCTATCCAAGGCGAAGGCTTCAAATCTTTAGACGAAGGTCAAAGTGTAACATTTGATGTAGAACAAGGACAACGTGGTCCACAAGCATCTAACGTTCGTAAAGCTTAATAATAACCATTAACAACTAAGGGGTGTACCGATTTCGGTACACCTCTTTTTATTTTGTAGGGAACCAGAGGCACGGTTCTTGTGGTCCCTCAAAGTTAAGAATTAGAGGAACCGTCCCCGTGTTCTAGTGTTCTTAATCGTCAATTACAGCTTTTCCTTGTTCACGTAACTTTTTTAAAGAGGCAATCATATGATTTATTTCTTCATCGGAATGTCTTTCCCATGAACTTAATTCAGCTATTATTTTCAAAGGAGATTTAGACCTATAGGAACGTGTCGGGTTACCAGGAAATCTTTTGTCAGTTAAGTTCGGATCATTTTCAAATTCACCTAATGGTTCCACTATATAAATCCTTTCTTTTGATTTAGACATTGCTAATTCAGCACCCCATTTAGCAGCATCTAATGTTGCAGTAAAGTATATATAGTTAGATTTCTTATCTTGGTAATTTGATAAGTGTTGCGGTTCTAACAAATCTCCAATTTTTAGTTCTGCTTTAGTACCATGAAAAAAAGGACCATTATCTAAGATAGCTTTTTTGTCATTCATATTGATACACCCCATATATTTTTAGATTTGCATATAACACTATAGTATAGGAATTACGAAAAGAATAGCCTATAAATAACTTTTTAATAGTAGTATAATGTAAGTAGAGAGAATGATATCGAACGACACATTTTTAATTGTTGAGTTTTTTGACTGACATTTTTTTAACAAACGGATGCTTTATTTGCAGAGGAAACATTCTAAATTACATACAAAAAGCTTGAGGTTTAAAAAATTCCTCAAGCTTTTTTTGTGCTATTTGCATTGTTATTAATTAATTCATATGCGATTTAACATGTGACTTTGGATTTTCTCCACGTTAACTGAACAACTTAACTAATATTGTCCTGTTTTTCTTAAAACCACCGTTTGCGCTGGTGCAAGTCTGGCACCTGCCAAAATAGAAAGTTCGTATTGAACCCCATCAATCAGGAGTTCCGCAACTTTGGTGCTTGTTACAGATTTAACGATTGATAAAGTCTCTACTTTTTTCCCTCGCTGAGTTAGATAGTCAACAACTGCATCATGAAACTTCTCTGGTTCCTTGTACCATTTGTACCAATCATCTAACTCGAAGCGAATTTCATTCCCACGTTCAACAAATGAGTTTACAAACCTCTTAAACATTTAAGATCTCCCCATTCCAAAGACAGGTTTCAATATGTATATAATTTTAATATAATAGATTTTGGAATATATGAAAAGGAAGTACATGATGAAAAGAAAATTAGTAATTAGTGGTTTAGTGCTCTTAATCATTTTTTTTATGTTATTCGGAACCTATAAATTAATGAATTCAAGGTCTTTCCAGTTATTTGGCGGACTCACTCAACAGGTAGAAATGGACCAAAAGGTGGTTGCTTTGACATTTGATGACGGTCCTTCTGAAAACGTGAACGAAATCCTACCGTTATTGGATACATATGATGTGAAGGCTACCTTCTTTTTAATTGGACAAGATATCGAGAAATTTCCAGGAGAAGCAAAGAAAATCGTGGAAGCGGGGCATCAGATTGGGAATCACACGTATTCCCATAATCGCATGGTCTTTAAATCGCCCTTCTATATAAAAGAAGAAATTGAAAAAACAGATCTACTCATTCGTGAAGCAGGGTATGAGGGTGAAATTGATTTCCGTCCACCAAACGGGAAAAAGCTCGTCGGCTTACCATACTATCTAAACAAGCAGAACAAAGACACAATCACCTGGAATATTGAGCCTGATAGCTACTTTAAAACACCTGAAGATAAAATTAAGTATGTGAGAGACACAATACATCCAGGATCAATCATCCTGCTGCATCCAATGTATGATGATATTAATAAGGTCTTAGAAGAAATTGAGGGGATTATCCAATCCCTTCAAAAAGAGGGGTACACTTTCGTAACGGTAAATGAGCTTCAAAGACCTTAGCTAAATATTATAATGTTTTCATTTTGTAAGATTGGGACACACCTTAAGAGTAGTAAGGAAATAGAATATGGTAAAGCAAGAATTGGGGTGTAGTTCTGGAAACAATTGAGATACATGGTTTCAGCCAATTTTCCAAGGGCGAGCTTGCATCAGTCATCATGGCTCATATAAAAGGGTCAATTCATGATTTAGATATTGAAATCAAAAAGGTTGCCATCATCGGTAGTCGTCTATATGCTGATTTTCATGCTGAAAGTGATTTGGATGTCGCGATTGAGTACAGTGGCACAGAAAGAGAAGTCGATGTCTTTCAACATTTAATGGAAGAAATTTTTTATATTGATTTTATAAAAGTTGATTTTTTGCCGTATTGGGATTTGAAGGGTCATGGAATCGGGAATCGCAAGCATTTTGTTCTTTTTAATGCTTCAGATCATTTCTAGAAAATCTCGTTTATTTATAGGTGTTATAAGACTGTAAAAAAATACCTCGAAACCTTTTCCGTTCTAAACCGTAAATAAGTTATGCCAAAAAACGGAGGGGATTTTTTGAAGAAACGCTTTTTAGTCTTTTCGCTAGTTGGGATGCTTTTTCTTGGAGCTTGTTCCATCCTTGAGGATGTTAATAATACGTTAACGTATGTGAATGAGGCAACGGATTATGTCAATGAGGTGAGCACTTTTATCAATGAGGCTCCCACTCTAGCAGAACAGGCTGTTACTGATGAACAGGCTAGAGCCGACCTAGAGACCATGCTTACTGAAATGCAGGATGATATGGCAGCATTTAACTCACTCCAGCCACCAGAAGTAGCGGCGGACCTTCATCAGCAAATCGTTGATAATAACCAAAAAGCAGAAGAAGGTATTAATCTATATCTGGATAATATCGAGAACGGACAAATAGATCCAGCACTATTTGAAAATAGTGAGGTTTTTCAAACCTTACAGAACGTAACCAATACAATTGACCAACTCCAACAACTAGGGGAATAACCAAAACCAGGCGCATCTTTTCATAATAAGATGCGCCTGGTTTTTTAGTCTTAAAAAGGATATTTTCGATCCTGCGTTTGAATAGAAACCCATTTCGTTATGGTATATTCTTCAATCATCCACGGATTTCCGAATCTACCTAAACCACTTGCTTTATTACCACCGAATGGGATGTTTGGCGCATCGTTAACGGTTTGGTCATTGAGATGTGTCATGCCACTGTCAATTTGCAAGGCCAATTCTTCTCCATGGGCAAGATCACTAGTGAATATCGCCGAGCTTAGACCGTATTCCGTATCATTCGCTATTTCGATTGCCTCATCGTCCGTTCCCGCCTTAATAATAGTGGCGATTGGAGCAAATAATTCAGTTTGTGCTAGTTTGCTAGAGCGATCTACATCGATAAACACATATGGTGTTAATACATTGCCGATACGTTGCCCCTCAAGAGCCAGTGTCGCACCATCATTTTTTGCAACTTCAATATAGTTCATCGCTTTTTCAAGCTGTGTTTCGTTAATGAGTGGTCCAATAATGGTCTTTGGATCACGTTGATCCCCATAAGGAACGGCTTTCGCTCTTTCTACAAACTTTTCCACAAACTCATCATGTACATCCTTGTGAACAATCATGCGGTTGATAATCATACAAATTTGTCCCTGATGAATAAACTTTCCGAAGATGGCAGCATTAACAGCTTGGTCAACATCAGCATCAGAAAGCACAACAAGTGGGCTGTTTCCACCTAATTCAAGGGCAACTCGCTTTAAATGCTGCCCAGCAATTCCGCCAATATGACGACCTACCGCAGACGAACCCGTAAAGCTAATTAGCTTAGCGTGCTTATTAGTTAGCATCGCATCACCGATTTCATTAATATCAGTTAAGACAACATTTAATACACCCTTCGGAAGACCAGCATATTCAAATGCTTTGGCTATGATTGAACCACCTGAAAGACCGACCTGAATATCTGGTTTGTGAACGACACTGTTCCCAAGTGCTATAGCTGGTACAATCGCCCTCAATGATAGATTCAGAGGGAAATTAAAAGGGGAGATGGTGGAAATAACCCCTAATGGTAACCTGTAAATATGGTTGAGCTTATCGGGTGAACCAGGGATTTCCTTTACCTTATAGATTTCATCTGCATATTTAATAGATTCCTCTAAGATTTCCAACGCAAGGTGATGTTCAACATTGCATTTTAAAATACTTCCACCTGTTTCGAGATTAAGGATTTCTACAATTTCATCGCGATTATTCTTTAGGAAATCTGTGGCTTTTTGGAGAACCTCTCTGCGTTGTTCGACAGTGGATTTAGCCCATTCTTTTTGTGCATTTTTAGCAATTTCAAATGTCTCTTCGACCTGACCTTTCGACGCCAATTTGACCGTTGTAATAACGGAGCGATCGAAAGGATTTAGAATATCATATGACTGGTCACTGTTACCTTCAATCCACTCACCATTAATAAAACTCCTACTGGTTTCTGCATTGATTAGACTATTCGTCACTTCTTTAAATTGCTGCATGTAAAAACCCCTTTCTTATTTAAAAAAATGATAGCGTTTACATGGTGCTTTATAGCAAGTATATCAGCTTTAAAAAATAAGAAAAGCCTGTTGTTGCTCTATGTGGAACACTGGATAAAACTTTCAGAACTTAAACTATGAAAAGGTAATCTTTTTAAGGTCTGATTGTTGAACATATTCAGTTACGGTATGATAAAAGATATTCCAACAATAAAGAGGTAGATAGAATGATATTTCTCGAAAACACACCCAATTTAACTGGAGTTTCGGTATATGGGGATCAATTTGATTTAGATAAATTGTACGACTCCCTACATACGATTGTAGGGGAAGAGGGAGAATATCCTGCTTATGAAAGTGCGCGTTTACGCGTGTTAGGGGTATGCTACGATATTCGTCACGCCATAATGGGCGATAGAAAAATCAGTTTAATCGACAATGGGATAACACCAGAAATAATGAAATTTCATTCTGTTATCGCACCGAAACATAATGCATATTTAGGCTTTAACGTCCTTTGGCCGGAGCTATTGTTTGTAACGATGGCATTAAATGATTTTATTAAGCTCTATGCCAGAAAGGTTTCAAAAGGTAATTACTATGAAACCCTCGATCATCGTGCAATCTGGGATTCTTCCATAGCGTCCGTTCGAAGTTTTCAAGCTGCAATTGCAACTCACCTGTTGAATTCGATACCCGAAACATCGCATGTCCGAATCCTACGATTAATGAATCCAACTTACAATACATTCGGTTCCTATGCAACGCAATACTTAGACAAACTCAACGGTAAATTCATTAGGATGACAAAAGAAAAACGTGAAAAAAACATTACCGTCATGGCAAAGCGAATTGCTGAACAAGGGGACGACTACCAGGATGTTAAGTCTGATGTGCTAGAGGCTGCGAGAGAATATAACTGCTCAATTACCGAAATACAACCAATAAAAGATGAGTATCCAGACGATTTTGATTGGTAAAACAGGAGGAAATCATGTCCATACACTTTAGGTAGTCGGTGGAAATGCACGGCCCTAAAATACATTAAAAGGGAAAACCCCATTATCAGGATTTTCCCTCCATAACCAATGTCAGCGACAGCTATTTAATATGCTATGCAATCCCAGCCTTCATTAGCATTCCATCTAGTGAACGTTCCATTTGTTGTTCCATCCATCACGCAGTCTGAATTAATTTTTCTAGATTTTGTATTGGTTTCAATCGTTTCGTTTTTATTCATTATTGCCTCTGTACTAAGCGTGGACCTATTCCTGTCTTTTCTTTTTTCTAAGGAGGAACCACACAATGAAAATAATAGCAATTGGAATAATCACTGGTGATAATCCAACCACGAATACTACTAAACCGGATAAAACGGAGATGATTCCGTTAATCGTATCGACAAATAGACTTTTTGCTTTTTGCCAGGTATTTAAAGAGCTGTTGTCCCTGATAGAATCAATTTTAACTAATTGCTCTTCTAGATGAATCGTAACAGTTGAATAATCAACATTATTTTGTAAAAAGTTCATTCTTCCTAAAATTTGTTCTTTCTCTTCTTGGACCTTTGCAAGATCATTTGATATTTTTAAAAGGTCCTCTGTTTTCTCGGCTTGATCCATTAAAGTTAGCAGCCTTTTTTCGACTGCTTCTTTTGCCTTTAATCGTGATTCTAGGTCCACAAATTCCTCTGTTACATCGTTACCCGAAATATTTTTCTCTACCACTTTTATACTGTTTTTTTCTATATCCTGTATATAGGATTGAAAATGTGACTGCGGTATTTTAATAATAATGGTGCCATTAATCGATTCCGTTCCATCATATGTCGACGATTCCACCACATATCCACCTAGCTCAATTGCATGTTGTTGGATTTTTGCTTCCACTGAACGAAATTCTTTTACCTGTATGGACAGATTTGCATTGTAAATAAACATGCGGTCATTTTCAATGCTATCGCTTCCATTATTACTTACCTTATTTTCAGTATCAGCTGTTATTTGAGGTTCCATCATTTCTTCTTCTTTGCTAAAATCTTTATTCATTTCTGTTCGCGGTCCATCCATAGTGGCGCCACCCGCTTTGCTTTCGGAACTCTGATTACTGCACCCAGTTAATAATAATAGAAACAACACGAGCAATTTTAAGAAAAGATTTCCTCTTTTCATTCATTTTCCCCCTTAGGTCTTTACCTATTAGACGGATTATAAAAGAATTTGTTTCATGACTTGTCGGGAGGTTAAGGTTTGCGTATTATTAATACAAAAGAATGACCTTGCAAGTACTTTTCGCAAGGCCATTTCATTATTAGAAAAGTGTATTTAATACCATGAAAAAACAAAAGAAGCTTGTGGATTAATAACGGGTTCGGTTGTTGAGTACAAAATGTAAAAAGGTAATACAAATGGGAGTTCAATTCGCAAATGAATTGGACTCCCATTGTTTATCGGTATATCAATATTTTTATAAAAATATCCTCCATAATAGCATTAGAATTAACACAATAATTAGCAATTGACTGCTGACTAACAATCAGTATACCAATTCCCATTTCGACGGCTGAAATAGGAGAAAGAACGAAAGATTACGAATTGTTAACGCCAAAGCAGTACCGAACAAAATACAAAGATCTATTGTTCAATCCAACTGAATTTACTTGGAACGGTAATATCTATAAAATTCAGTACAATCATTGTTCCAATCCGTAGCAGTAAGTCGAGCAGTTTAGCTCGATTTATTTATTTAACAAGGCGTTTGGGATATTATGTTAAAATATGTAAAAGGGGGTTGCATATGAATAGATTAAAAGGAAAGGTAATCCTATGTTTTATCTTAATAATTCTAACAGTAGCTCTAACGGCCTGTACTTCAAGCCCAAATTTCGAGCTGTATGAAGGACATTCTTTAAGAATAGCAGTGGTTGGGGAATCACCGGAAGTAAAAGAGGAACAAGTGAGATTTACAGAAATTTCATTTGATGAAATGACAAGTGAAGAATTGAAGTCTTATGATGCAGTCTTTATCCGGGAAGATAATCTTTCAGAGGCTGCTGAAAGCCAATATGCGGATGTTTACTTAAATTCAACAATTCCATTTTTCTTTATTGGAACTGATAATTTTGTTCCTTTTACTGAAAAGGATTTGGAGTATGACAAGACTTCGAATTGGACTGGTAGTTATGCTACTGGCGTTCTTAAATCACAAGAAGATGATAGGTTAAAAAAATGGGAATATGGTTTGTATAATGATGAAAAGACCGATGAACACATTAAAGAAATGTATTCAAGAATTTTCAAGACAATTGATGAACTAAATAAATAGTGAAAAAGGGAGCATAACGAATATGCTCCTTATTACTGCTAATTTTGTTGCTATTTAAGGTACTAATATGCAACTAAATGACTATCTTTTTTTACTGTTATTTATCAGTTTGTACTTCTGAACCGAACCCGTTAGTGGATTAACTAGCTCTTTTTAATACACAAAATAAATCAAAATCGAAGTAACAATCCCAATCCAAATTGCTAGCAAGATACAATATCCCATAATATGGCGAATATGGAGACCGACGATACTTAAGATTGGCAATGCCCAGAATGGTTGAATGAGATTTGTCCACGCATCTCCCCATCCCACTACCATTGCAATAACGCCCGGATTTACTCCTAGCTCCATTCCAGCCGGAACGGATAGCGGTCCTTGAAGTGCCCATTGACCACCACCAGATGGTGCCAGCATGTTGACAAGTCCGGCAGTCCAATAGGTAAAGACCCCAAATGACTCCGTGCTTGCAACAGAGGTCATGCCTTTAATAATGATATCGGCAAGCCCTGAGCTTCCAAGGAGTGCGATGATACCTGCATAAAAAGGAAATTGGAGAATGATAGGTGAAATGGAACCAGCCGCTTCCTGAAATGCTTTACCGTATTGACTAAGGGAACGGTGAAAAATTAATCCTAATGATAAAAATAAGATATTAATGAGATTTAGATTGATATCCGTTCCGTTTGCAAATTGTAAAACTGTATAAATAACACCAACTAATCCAATTAAAATTCCTAATATAGGAGTATTTTCTAAGCGAAGGGCAGGTGTATTTTTTTCAGTGACTTCAGTACTGCCAGTCTGTTGTTCCTTTTCTTTTAGGGTAAATGGAATGATATTCTTTGTAGGAGCCATTAATAGAATGAATATTGGCATCGTGATCACGAGGGTTAATAGGATAATGACGGTACCTGGATGAAAAATTGTTTCAGAGGTTGGGATGACGCCCATTACATCGGCTAGAAAATGGTTTTCCGTTGCGACAGTTAATCCAATAGAACTTGAAAGTCCTGCTGTGTAAAGCGCGGTGGGTGCATATGCACATGCAACTAACAATGGAAAATGAGCATTTTGATTTCGTTTTCCAACCTCACGAGCAACAATGGCTCCAACGATTACAGCTAACCCCCAGTTAATATAATAGGCTGCGGACGTGATTAAGAATGTGAAAAGATAGGCTTTCTTTGCCGTGTTAGCTTTAGCTGAGATTGCCTCTAAGCCTCTCCGAATAAAAGGGACCGAAGCAAGTACCATTCCCGTCATAAGCAAAAGCACCATCTGCATCGTGAAAGCTAAATATGTCCAAAACCCATCTCCATACGACGTAAACAAATTCATTGGATCAGCAGGAGTCGTAAAAAAGGCCAAGACAAACACAAACAAAGTCATCAACACAGCAATAACAAACGCATCTGGCAAATACCGCTGAATCACACGCGAAAAACGTTCTGACACTCTGTTTAACATATTTTCCCCTCCTTTTTACTACCAAAGGTATGAGGGGGAAGGTTCTAATATGACAAGTGTATAGGAGGATAAAAATAATAGGAAAGAGGACCTAATGGTCAGGTATTTCCATTGGGGAAATCCGGTACATATGAATTGATATGCCAGTACCATGTAAAGGAAGGATAGGTTAGAGGAATAATCCTTAACAAACAAGCAGAGCCAAATGACCCTGCCTGTCGTTTATTGAGTATTATTTATTTCTCATTTTAAAAATTGCTCATGATATAACTCAGGGTCTGCTTTGACTTTAGGTCCTTTTTTAGGCTTTGGTCCCATATTGTCAAAACGAGCTTGATCATAGATGGCAGATCCGACGATTTCAGCAACGTCTTGGAGTTTTTCTTTACTAATTTTGTCTATTGAGTCTTCTGGTGTATGATACCAAGGCTCTGATGGACTATGAATGAATAATGCAGCTGGGATTCCAGCTTCCGCAAATGGAACATGGTCACTTCTGCCACCAGCATAAAATGGAGTAGGCTCCCCATTTAGCCTTGTACTTGATGCTTGGGCAAGCTCCGTTACTAGATTTGGTTTGCCATCAAGTGTGGCCATTACTAAATTACCTGCATCACGACTTCCTACCATATCTAAATTGAAATTTGCAATAATACGGTCAAGTTCGTTCTCTGGTAGGTTTGAAACATAATGTGCAGAACCCAGTAGTCCAAGCTCCTCAGCACCAAACGTGATGAAACGAATTTCTGTATCTGTTGGAATGTCTTTAAATACACGGGCTAACTCAAGTGTCATAGCTGTACCCGATGCATCGTCATTTGCTCCAGGTGCACCCGCCACGGAATCATGGTGCGACCCAACAACAATTACATCATTTGTATCTTTTTTCTTATTCGTTGGCTTCTTTGTTGCAATAACATTATGGGAAATACTTTCACCAGCTCTTGCACCTTCAACCTGAAGGGAAGCTTGAAGAACCTCTCCGCTTACTAGCGCCTCATAAAGTGCATCACCTTCTGCTTTCGTTAAAGCAACAGCAGGCACATATTTATCATTCGCTTCTCCAAGTGTCCCATTTAAAGCTCCTGAAGTATTGTTGAAAATAATGACTCCTAAAGCTCCTTTATCTGCAGCATTCAAGACTTTCTCGGAAAATGAAATCTCGCCACGCTTAATAAGAGCAATTTTTCCAGTAAGGTCAGTGTCTTGAAGTTCTGCAACTGTCCCTAATCCTGCATAAACAAGATCCCCTGATACATCCCCGTTTACTGTGTAAGTGAAGGAACTTGGGTGGAGGGTACCGTCATAATTATTTACCGAAAGTTCGATTGAACTAGGGGGTGTATAGCCATAGAAGGTAAATGGTTGAATTTCAGTTTCATATCCGTAGGATTCGAATTGTTCTTTTATGTATTGAACAGCATTGTGTTCTGCTTCTGTCCCGGCGACACGTGGTGTTTCAGAAAGGTAGGCAATATTGTTATAAATATTGTCTACATTAAGCTCATTGATCACCTTGTGATCAAAGAACTTCTCCTTCTGGGATTGTGTTACTTCGATTGGTTTTGCAAACACAGCAGGTGTTGCAATGGCCCCAAAAGCAAGGGTTGTGGTAAGTCCAAATGATATTACTAGTTTTTTCATAAAATGCCTCCTCTTACTAGATTTATAGTATACGATAAAAGTGTATATCATTTGGAAAATTCTGATAAGTGAGCTTGTCCTTAGAAAAACATAGGTCAAAACTCATGTTTGCAAGGAATAACGATGCAACCGGGACGATAATCCTGTGAGGAAAATACTTCCAGAAGTGAAGAGGATATATTGAGGTGTGGGTATTGTCCACTTAGAATTTAATTCGTTTTGTCGAAAATAAGGACTAAACAAAAATGCAAAGGCTGCCCACCGCAAAGAGTTTAAGCGTGGCTGGCAGCCTTTTCATCTATTTCGTTTTATGATTTATTTTTATATCATGTTTTTTCACATATTCATAGATTTCGTGATTTGTTTGATCGTCATATTTTTTTACCCATTCTTTATTCGATAAATCAACAATCTCATTTCGGAGGGAGTGGTATTCTTCTTTCGCTTTTTCTTTTAGATCAAAGGTAAATTTTGAAGTGAAGTATAGCACTGCCCCGAAAAATAAGTCCCGAGCGATATGCTTATTCGTAAACAGCATATCGAAAATTGCAGAATTACCAAATGCTAATGGGGTGTATAAGAAATATTTAATAATTGAGTAGAAGGCATATCCAATTAACGTATACAAGAAAAAACGATGCATCGTTTTTTTGCGATTATGCTTTTCGTTAAATTTAAGTAAACGATCCAGTGAATCTCCATCAGCCCTTGAGATACTAGTTCCTTCCTGATGCCAAGGTGCTGCAAAACTGTTATCTGTCATTGTACTCCCCCTAACTTCCATTCACGATTCTATTCGTTTGGTATATATTATTTTTTGTTTAGGAGGAATATGACAAGCTTCCGGTGAAAAATTGTATTAGCTGGATTTTGCAATCAAATAAGCATCTACTAATAAAGATTATTGTTGAGGTGAAATCGAGTTAAAGCAGACAGGGATTATGACGAAATCATTTCTCAAAATTAAAAGGTGATCTTGCAATATTATCATGTGTAGTTGTCTTAAAATTTTCATGGTAGAATTAAAAGGAGTAACGGCTGAAGGATTAGTGTTTATTTGCGGACCTGACACTTTGCCAGATATAATTACAATAACTTGAACACTTACAACAAACTAGTCTAATGAAGCAGCTGAAATCAAAAGGTAGAAAAATTACTTAATTTTAGTGGGGGGAAATTAGCTTTGGCTAAAAATTATAGGGTGAAAGATATAATTTGGGAAGAACTTTTTGAACAATACAATATTCAAAAATATATCGATTCCTTTGGTTTTGCTAAAATTACTTCCGAACAGATTAATTCGTTAAAACCAGGTGTTCAGGCTCGACTTCAAGCAAAGTTCGATAATTCATCTCAATTACCTCCTATTTTTAAAAGACAGGGACTTGGAATACTACCTGTTAGTAATGGAGTATATCATATAGGAAAATTTGATATTTTTAAGGAATTTGAAATTGATTTGGAGGATGTACCTTTAACATATCTTTATCCAGAGATGGAATTTGAAACTATTTCGTTACAAGGAGAAAAATCTGAAGCAAATGCCTTACATATTGCTAGGGTATCAGGTGTTTTTAAGCACTTTTTCAATAATCGTGCAGAGTTAACACAGTCTGGAAGAATGAAAGTTGTAAAGCCTTTTGTTTTTAATATTAATAACATTTCACTCGAGGTATTGGGAAATCAACAGGTCGAAATTGATGCATTACTTGAGACAGAAAATGAAGTGATTATAGTAGAAGCAAAAAATGGTAAACCAAAAGATTTTTGTGTGCGTCAATTGTATTACCCCTTAAGGGTAATACAAAATAGATATGCTATTTCAAAGCCGATAAAGCCACTTTATTATCTGTATTCAGGAGAAACACATTATTTATTGGAATATAAATTTAATAATCCTGTCAACTATAATTCAATCGAATTCATAGGAGCACAAGCATATAGAGTTGATTTGGAAACAATAAGTGAATCAAGAATTCGTCACATAATACAAAAAACTAAGGTAATTGCTGAAGATAAGAGTAAGATCTTCCCTCAAGCTAATTCTATGACTAAAATTATTGACTTAGTTGAATGGATGTATAGGATTGAAACAGATACTCTTGAAGAATTTGAAGAAGAGGATTCAATATATAAGGATAATGGAGTAGACCATAAAGCTGTAGCATTAAGATATGGAATTGATATCAGGCAAGGACAGTACTATGCTACGTCTCTGGATTATTTAGGATTTGCAAGTAGAGCTAAGGTGAAAAATACATTTAAGTATAAATTAACAAAAATGGCTTATGAGTATTTGGGTGCAACACAAAACCAGAAAATAGATATAATGCTCTCAACTTGGTTTAGACACAGACCTATTAGAGCGGTAATTCTTGAATGCCTAAAAAATAAAGGACCGATCCCTAAAGACCAGGCTTTAAGTATTATTATAGAAAATGGGGCTATCTTGAATCAAGAAAAATCAACAGCACCAAGGAGAACTGAGGGAGTACTAGGATGGTATAAATGGCTTTCTAATTTAATGCAATAAATAATAACTACTTTATACAAAATAATGTAGTTTCCTTTATAATTAAAGATACAAATTAATATTATTTTTTGTAAAAACCTAAAGTGATTAAAGGAGAGGCATTAAATGAGTAAATTTGAAGCTAGTGATAAAACGGTTAAAGAAGTATTAACATATATATATGAAATACCTTTTTTCCAGAGAGGCTATTCGTGGAGTAAAGACCAAGTGTTACAATTTATGGACGATTTGAAGATGGTAAATACGGAGAGGCAAGAAGAGTATTTCCTGGGGCCTATTGTCCTAAACAAGGAAGATAAACATAAAATTCATGTTATTGATGGTCAACAACGAATTACTACGATAACTATATTTTTATGTGTTGTTAGAGACTTATTAATTAATATGGGTAAAAACAAAACTGCAGAACGTATTCATCAAAAATTTATTGCTGAACAAGACTTATCTGGGAAAGATACATATAAGCTCTCATTAGGTGAAGAAAGTAGGGGGTTTTTTAGACAATATATTCAAGTTCCTTACGGTGAAGAAAGAAGAAAATATGAATCTGATTTTAACAGTATTCCCAAAAAGAGAATTACTCCAGCTAATAAAGCTTTATGGGATGCTTATCAAAATATAACCAAAATTATTGAAGGTGAATGTGGTACCGATTATAACGAAAACGAGAATAAGCTAATAGACCTTGTCTCTACGGTAACAGAAAATTTTGTGCTAATTAGTATAAATGTTAATTCTGATAGTGACGCATTTATTATTTTTGAAACTCTAAATGAACGAGGCATGGATTTATCGATCTCGGATTTACTTAAAAACTATATTTTTTCTAAAGCTGAACCCGACGATTTAAAAGCAATTCAAGCTACATGGAGTAAAATGATGAGTGTTTTAAATCAAGTCAATATCACCCAATTCCTGCGACATTATTGGCTTTCTGAGCATGAAAAGGTCACTGAGAAAATGTTATATGACAAAATTAAAACACATCTAAAAAACAATAATGTAAGTGTCTATGATTTTGTACATGCATTGTATGATAGTTCAGTACTTTATATGAATATAATTAATCCGATGGAAGAGGATTGGTCAGATAAGAAAACATTCGAGTCTTTACGAAACATTAATACACTAAATTACAAAGCCTCTTACCCCGTTTTACTGGCTGGATATAACGCATTGTCACCATTTGAATTTAGAAAGCTAGTATGTTCTTGTGAAAATTTCATATTTAGTTATGTAACAATTACTGATCATAGTCCAAGTGACTTAGAAAATGTATTTGTTGATATATGTAAAAAATTAAGAACTAATAAAAATGAGGCTTTAACAGAAATTATTGACCACTTAAAGAAAGCATTACCTACT